>CAZBOM010000099.1:0-6350 GCA_964493375.1 uncultured Mageeibacillus sp.
AACCTGGGGCATCTCCTGCTCAAGCGAGGCGTTTCATTATTAGTACTTCGTGTACTCTTCTCGAATCGCCTGCATCTCTTCTGCGATCTCGTCAATGTCGAGAACCATTTCCATCATGGAAACTTGCTCTTCATAGACATCCGGATCAAACTCTTCTTTGACTTCTTCTTCACACACGTGGTATACGACGAGTCCCAACGAGACTCCTGTCAATGGACCTGCATAGGTCGGGTCACCATTTGTGACCGTCTCAGCAGCGATTCCTGATGCTTCACCTTCTGCGGCGCCCAAGAGAACAACTACGTTCTCAGGACCATGTTCTTCGGTGAGATCTTTAACTCGCTTCTGGTTCTCCAGATCCATTGCACCCGCGGCGGTTCAGACAAAGCACTCCGTGGCGGAGAAGATGACCTCGGCACCGGCTGATTCCGCGCAAAGCGAAATGGCTGGGCCCGGTATTCCGTCACGATCACCGATAACGATGACCTTTTTACCGTCGAGTATGCTCATTCAAGCTCTCCTTTCATTTGATCTCGGGTGATCAAGGGGAACCCACCCCATCACGTGACAACAAGCTGTTATCACGGGAATATAGTCTATCATGAACGGACTGCATTCCATAGGCATCAGAGCCAAAAGGAAATGAGCCGATCATTTACTTAAATTAGTCGCAAGCACCGGCGTATTTCTTTACCATGTCTTCGACGGCTTCCGGTGTCGCGTCGTCTTTGACGAGCTCTTCCACTTTTTCACCGTTCTGGTAAATAGCGATGACGGGCAAGCCGAGAATTCTTTGGCCAATCGCCAGACGACGGGCTTTCGTGGTGTTCAGCGCCGTGAAATGGATCTTGTCGCCGTATTGCTCTTCGAGCGCTTCAACGTGAGGCTTCAGCGCGGCGCAAGGAACGCAACCGTCACCATAATAGTCGACGAGAATCGTGCCTTCGCCCTTCAGGACTACTTCTTCAAAATTGTTTTTGTCGAGTTCAAACATACACAGTTCCTTTCGTGATTAAACACATCGACTTTTCTCGATGCTCTCGCTCTCTGCACATTGATTTCTCTTTGGCGTCCTTGATGACTAATCGCCTCGATGTTCCACTGTGCACAGGGCGTTGCACCTATCTCTGTACGATGTGTTCTTGTCTCGTTTCTTCATCAGTTGAAGTCGTTTTATGCAATCGACATTAGAACCACTTTCAACCGTCATCGATTCTAACCCAATTATATCTGTTAAAAGGCTCTCGTGCATTTCGTTACAGAACGAATCCGCCTTATAAGAACACGCGTTATTCAGGCGGTTTGCATAAAACTTCTCAACAATAAGAGAGGCAGACGATTGTCTGCCTCTCCAACTCAAATATTCGTGTTATCCGATAACGCCTGAGGCGAGATCGTGCTCCACTTGCATGGCGGCAATCGCGCCGTCCGCGCAAGCTGTCACGACTTGGCGCAGTGGTGTCTTGCGGATGTCGCCGGCGGCGTAAACGCCCGGGACATTGGTCCGTCTCTCTTCGTCCGTCAGCACATAGTTGTACTCTGTGTCGACTTTGTCGATGAAGAGCTCGGAATTCGGCAAGAATCCGATGAACACAAAGACACCGAACATTCCGTCATCCGGATCGGCCTCGACGAGACGCTCTTCGCCTGTCTTCGTGTCTTTGACCGTCATCCCCGAGAGGATGCCGTCGCCGTGAAGTCCGACGACTACGGAGTTCCACATGAATTCGATTTTGTCATTCGCGAAGGCGCGCTCACGGATCGACTCAACGGCGCGAAGTTCATCGCGGCGGTGAATGATCGTGACTTTGCGTGCGAATTTTGTGAGGTAAATAGCCTCTTCAACGGCCGTATCGCCACCGCCGACGACGAACACTTCGAAATCCTCGAAGAATGATCCGTCGCATGTCGCGCAGTAGGAGACGCCGCGTCCGGTGAATTCAGCCTCGCCGGGGCATCCGATCAATCTCGGGTGCGCGCCCGTCGCGATGATGACGGCTTTCGCCTCAAAGACTTTGTCGCGCGTATGAACGCGTTTGACTTTGCCTTCGAGCTCTACATTGGTGACGTTGGCGCTCAGGCGCTCAACACCAAAATGCGCGACTTGGGCCGTCATGCGCGCGATAAGCTCAGCACCGCTCTCGACTTTTTCGGGACCGGAGAGACCGCCGGGGAAATTCTCAATCTCGGATGTGATGGCGATCTGTCCGCCGTCCTGACCTTTTTCGATCAGAAGCGTGTCGAGTCGTGAACGACCGGCATAAAGACCGGCGGTCAGACCGGCAGGACCGGCTCCGATAATAATGAGATCGTACAGTTTTTCCATAAGTTATATGCCTTCCTGAAACTTCTGGACAGCCACTTCTTAGAACTCAAAGACCGTTTGGTCGTCGACTTCTGTCATCAATGCTTTGAGTGATTGGTCGACGAGTTTGCGTCTCAGTTCATATTCGTCTTGAGCGGAGAGTTCCGGATTGCCCAGCGGGTGCGGGATCGCGATCGCGGGGACAATACGGTTCGCGCCGACCGTCAATGAGATCGGTGTGACCGTGCAGACGTGCACCACAGGGATGCCAGCTCTTTCAATTTCTTTAACCATTGTTGCACCGCAACGTGTACAGGTTCCTCAGGTGGAGGTGAGAATCACGGCGTCTACTTCATGTGAGAGAAGTTTTTCCGCTATCTCAACGGCGAATTTCTTCGCGGATGCAACGGCTGTACCGTTACCGACTGTGGAATAGAACCATTCGTGCAGTTTTCCGATCTTGCCTTCCTTCTCGTACTGACGGAGAACGTCAACGGGGATGACGCGGTCAGCGTCTTCGTTGGCGTACACGGGGTCGTAACCGCCGTGAGCTGTCTCGTATGTTTCGGCTGTCAGATCGTCAACACCCTCGATGTTGTAGCTTCCATATTTCGACGCGGAAGAGCTCTCGATGTGATCGGGGTTGCCCTTCGGCACGATTCCGCCGGATGTCACGATCGCGATGTTGGCTTTCGTGATGTCTTTGATCGCGGGTATCGGTGGGACGCGGTCGAATGAAGGCATCGGGTATTCAGTCTCGAAAGGCTTGTCAGCGAGCTTCTTGAGGAGCATCTCAAGAGCGCGCTCACTTCCGCGCTTCTTCTCGAAGAAGTTTCTGCGGACGCCGTCAGGGAGGTAGCCTTCTTCGACGGATGCGCCGATGCGCTCACCTTTGACGAGCTTGAGGGCGAGTTTCGCCATCGCGGGGACGGCTTTTCTCATGCCGGCGGCGCTGTTCGATGTGGCGATTGTCAAGACCTTGGTGCGGAACATGTCGGCACCGGGGTTCTCTTCGTACATACCCGTAAGAACGGGGATGCCGAGTTCTGTCTTGACCGCGTCACTGATGGTGCCGCAGGCGACGCCGTAACGACCGGCGTTAAAAGCGGGACCGGCAATAAACAGGTCGGGCTTTTCTTCTTTGACCATTTCGAGGACTGTGTTTGTGGCGAGTTCGAGGTTCTCGTTGAACCAAGAGTCACCGCAGATGATCGTCGCGACGATTTCTGCTTCATCACCGAAATTCTGGTTGAAGGCTAGACCGGGGCCAAAGGGACCCTGGCGCTTTTCGGCGGGGATGTGTGCCATCTCTTCGCCGCCAACCTGTCCGAAGAATTGGTTGATGTAATGGACAACTTTATATTTGCTCACTTTATCCTCCTTTATCGCGCGCTCAGACGGTTGAAACCCATCTCGTTCGTCGCTCCGGTGATGATCTGGAGCTCGGCGTGGATGGATCCATCCGGTTGCAGCGACCCGGCGTGACCACCGGCTACTGTATCGACGTAGTTGAGTGTGCCAATGACGCGGTCCAGTGCGGGGAGAACGACGAGTTCGTTCGCGTTTCCACCTGTAACGACGGCGTTCGCGAGTTCATCCGCGTCTGCCAACGACTGGCTCTTACCGTCTTGTCCGGCGTACTCATCTGTGATGATGACTGTCTTGATGCCCTGTTTTTCGAGCTTCGTGCAGTTCATGATCAAGTCTGTGTCGGGGTTTCCAAAGCCTTCTTGTGTGACGATCGCGGCGTCAAGCGAGAGGTAGCCTGCCATTTTGGCGGTCCAGTCTGATGAGCGGATCTTGTCGTCCAAGTAGACGTTTTCGTTCGTGATAATGACGCCAACAAAGTTGATCAGCTTGCCGTGAACAGCGAGGAGATCGTGGATGACGGGGTTGTTCAGGTGGTGGTAGGTCGTGTTTTTGTCACACGCCGACACGCAGTTACCGGAGACAATCGCGCCGTCCATGACTTCTGTTGCACCGATCAATGTGGACAGTGTGCGTTTCGCGTCAACACCGTACACATAGGTATCGTGCAGAAGCCCTTGGCTTTGCAGCATCATAACGTAACCAACGCGCGGGAGACCCTTCAGCTCTTCGCTGAATGTTTCCGCGATGGTGGGTGTCTCATAGACAACCGTCTCGTCCGGCGTAAGATTTCTCGCCAGTTCGCCGATTGCCGCCGCTGTTCTCAGACCAGCGAGACGTGCCGCTGTCTCATACTCACGCTGTTTGAAATCCTCAACGGGTTCCATCACGAGCACGAGGTTGTGCAGCTGTGAGAATGGGGTGTAATCTGCCCCCACTCCTGTCATGTCGATAATTCCCTCTTGGAAACCGACAATCGGACCGGCTGTGACGACAGCCATACCGCGGAGTACATGTGTTTTTCCTGATCCAACAGTATCGACTTTTGATACCATGCCCGGGAAGACACCGCCTTTGCCCTCGACTTTAACGCGAGGTTCGATCACGTCCTTCACGGGCGTGATGCGGATGCTCTCACCTGGTGACGCAATCTCAAAATGCGCCGACTTAATGAGAGGATCTTCCAGCACGGGCTCGAGCAATGGCTCGGGGTTGACAACGAGAATGCCGTCTTCGACTGCGTTGTAATCGCCGAAACGGATGCCCTTGATGTCAATATAGCCCAGTTCTAATTTCACGTTTTCACCTCTGTTTCTGTTCTTGTGAACGGATCGTGATCTTTATCCGTCCCATGCTTATTCCTGTGAACGGATCTTGATCTCAGTCCGTTCCATTCGTGTTTTTCGAACGGATCGCGATCTAAACCCGCCCTATCGCCTCGGCTGATGGCAGCGCACTCTCAATCAAGCTCAGGTCAATGACCTGAAAATCTTGATCGATCGATGGTTTTGTCATCTCGAGACGCTTTCGTGATTGATCGATGACCTTCATGGCACGCTCGATAAGATCAAGCGATGTGGCATCAATAGAGGAACCTCTTTTGGCTGATACCATAATAGAACGATAAGGTGTTTCCCAAGGCTTGACACTCCCCGAAAGAGGCGCTGTCAAAACACGGTATTGCTGATGAACGAGATCTCTAACCTTTTCGAGAACATCACGATCACTGCCATGTTCAAAAAAATGGACATGACAGCGCTCGCCGAACGAGTCGGCGACCATCGGATTATTCGTTACAATCTGGAAAGAGCTCGTATGCAATGCCTCTTGTTCTCCGCCAAGCGTCTATTACCAAAAGTTCACCACTTATCATTATCGCAGATCGAACAATTATTGCAAGGGAAAAATACACAAATAAATGATGAATACGAGTGCCTTCCGCTGTATAGAGGTACCGCAAACACGCACATATTAGCCTATTGGCTGCTCATGGTTTATACAATGCGTGTTGGGGAATATCACCACATAACCCGCTACCCCGCTTCAGAAAACAAAAAGCCTTTATTTTTACGACACAACCAGCTGTGAACCGCGGCACTTTTATCGTAGTTTGAGCAACCGCATGTTTAGCTTGTGTGAGTATCAGCAATTTAGTTATATTTGAACAACTGTATTTTTAGCTTTGTTCGAATAGGCAAATTTTTAGCTTTGAAAACCCTGTCTAGCTTTTTACTGACATTTTTTCCGTTGCTCTGCACGCTATTTGGGATTCTGGGCAGACTGGGGATAATATCCTGACTTCTGTGCTGGTTTTCTGCACGCTTCTCAGAAGCCTAGCCAGCTCATGGACAATATTTCAACCTGTACAGATTTTTTGGATAAGTGAGCGATTTAGCCAAATATCAGGCGACTCGTGGTCAAAAATTCAACCTGTACAAATGCTTTTTTGGATAAGTTGTAATTCGGGCCAGATTTAGGCATTTCGCGGTCAATATTTCAACTTGTACAAAATAAATCTGGATAAGTTGCATTTCTGGCCAAGGACTGGGCAAAAGTGGCCATTTCTGCAGTTTGTACAAAAACAGTTTTGGATAAGTTGAAAATCTGGCCAAGCTCTAGGCGATTAGAGGTTTGCGGTCAAAAAATTCGGGTTGTGCAAATGATTTTTTGGATAAGT
>CAZBOM010000100.1:0-6294 GCA_964493375.1 uncultured Mageeibacillus sp.
AGGTTGAATTAAGAATGAATGAAGAATACAAATATAAAATTATAAAAAAATTAGTAGAAACAAATGGTAACAAACAAAGAGCTGCTGTAAAACTTAAGCGCTCTATTAGACAAATAGATCGAATGATAGCTGGTTATAAAGAATTTGGAAAAGAATTTTTTATACATGGAAATCGTGGTAGAAAACCAGTAAAGGCTTTCTCAGAAGACTTTAAAACAGAAATAGAATTATTATATACTACTAAATATTTTGATTGTACTTACACTGATTTTAAAGAATATTTAGAAACTAGAGAAAACATAAAAATATCTGTAGATGAAGTAAGAGTAATACTAAGAGACAAATATATTTTTTCTCCACGAACTCATAAATCTACAAAAAAGAAATTTAGAAAAAAGCTAGAAGAAGATATGAAGAAAGATCTCGAAGCCGTTGGGGCGCGCTATGAAGCGGCCGTCGACGAGATCGACACGACAACGATTCGCCCCTTGAAGCGAGACGTTGTCGTGAAAGCTTTTCTCGTCGCGTGGTTGCCGGATTAATACGCTTCGTTCAATAGCGTGCGGGCGATGTCTTCCGCGATCACTGATTGCGGGATCTCGCCGACCGTCTCGTTTGGATTTCCGAGTGAAGCGACGCGTTCTGCCATCTCGCGCGAATTGAAATGAGCGCCTATGAGCGATTGAGCGATGTGCTCGATGAAATCACTGTCGAGCGCATCGCTGAAGATCGCCGCGTCTGCGACGACTCCCTGCGTCACTTTGAAACGAATATCGGCCTGTCCCCACGGGAAACGCTCTGTCTCAACTTGCGCGTCGAAATCGATCGCTCGACCGTACCGCCATGTCCAAGAGGCATAGAGCGCTTCCAAGTCCTCAAGCTTTTTATCTTTCGGAAAATCGGAGATTCCTTTGACGACGACGGCACGTCCGGAGCCGTATTGCTCCACGAACGAGTTGCCCACGGCCTCGATCAATTCTTCCATCGTCAAGTCGGGTTTGACTTCACGCATATTGATGACACGCGAACGCACTGATTTAATCGCGCGCGTCTTCAATTTTGAGTCGGATACCGTGAGGTAGCGCATCATAGGCTCGACATCGGTATCGACCATCAACGTGCCGTGGTGCAAGGCGACGCCCTTCATGTAGCGGAACGCGTTGCCGGAGAATTTTCTTCCGTCGATCAAAATATCATTTCTTCCGGAGCGCACAGCATCAAGTCCGAGCGCCTGCGCGGCATCGAGAATGACCTTGAAGCTTTCGCCGAGATCGAACTTTGAGCGAGGTAAGATGATCGAGAAGTTCATGTTCCCCATGTCGTGGTAGACGGCGCCACCGCCCGTGCCGCGGCGCGCGAGAAAACCGCCTTCTTCCTCCAGCATTCCCGTCTTGCATTCAGCCCAAGCATTTTGATTGCGCCCGATAACGACGGTGTGACGATTTTGCCACAAAAAGAGAATGGCACCGTAAGGGCGTTCATTCTCATCTTCAATATCGCTTTCGCAAAGACCCATGAGATATTCTTCAAGGGCTAAGTTATTCCAAGGGTTTACCTGATCGGTTGTGAGAATGAGTAGCGGCTTCTTTCCGGTAACCTCCATGACAGCTCCATTCTCTTCCTTTGGTAGTGTCTGCTGTTCGTTTGTATTGTTTCCTGTTTCTTGCTTCATTAGATTGTTTTCCATAGGCTCAATCTTAACGAGAAAACGCAAAATTGAAAAGGTCTTGTTCAAAAATCGATGCTATGATGTTCGAGAGGAACAATAAGGACAGGAAAATATCGATGAAACGTCGTTTGAATCATACGAAGAGAATCGGAAAAAAATATGGTCGTTATGGTGATCGGTGTGTTTTTCCAAAAGAAGATGACCGAAGTGCGGGGATAACACGAACGAGTGAATCGGTCATCCACGAGCGCTCCTGTGGTGCGATTGTTTTCATCGAAAGAGATTCTCAATTGTACGCCTTGCTCATCCAACATGGTCCCGGTCACTGGTCTTTCCCGAAGGGACATATGGAACAAGGGGAAAGTGAGCATGAGACAGCGATTCGCGAAGTTTCTGAAGAGACGGGAATCGATATAGAAATTACATCGGACTTTCAAGGTGAATCAACGTATTCTCCGAGAGCCGGACGATTAAAAACAGTCACATTTTTCTTAGGCAATTATCTCGGAGGCGAGATTCGCCCGCAAGAAAAGGAAGTCAGGCAAGTCCGTTGGATGAGACCTGATGAGGCGATAAGCCTTCTCACTTTTGACCGAGATCAAGCGATTTTTCTAGAAGCGCTCGAACACTATCTTAAGCACGAATACAAACGAGCGTCCGTTTCACTTCTGAAAACATCGTCGGATACTTTTTCATTAAAAGAGAAGTATACCGTCGAGGAACTTCTCGCGATTATGAGATTTTTGAGAAGTGATGAAGGTTGTCCGTGGGATCGCGTTCAAACGCATGAGAGCATCCAGGGGAATTTTCTCGAAGAGGCGTACGAAGCCGTGGACGCCATACAGCAGAAGGATCCTGTGATGCTTTGTGAGGAACTCGGTGATGTGATGATGCAAGTTGTCTTTCACGCGCAAATCTCCGACGAAGAGGGCGAATTTACCTTTGAGGATGTCGTGTCCGGCATTTGCAGGAAACTTATTTCTCGCCACTCGCATTTGTTTGGCAGTGATGTCGCGACAACACCCGATGAAGTTTTGACAACATGGGAAAAGAATAAACGTGTTGAGAAGGGCATAGAAGGTATCGTGCAGGAACTTAAGGATGTTCCGATGGCGATGCCTGCCTTAACGCGTTCGTATAAATTACAAAAGCGGGCGGCGCGTATCGGCTTTGATTGGCCGTCGATTGATGGCGCGCGCGAGAAGATGAAAGAAGAGATGAAAGAGCTTTTCGATGAGGTCGACAGCAAGAAAAGCCACACGAGTCGTCATTTCATCAAGGACGTGGCGACGGAGCATTCGGATGTCGATTCAAACGACGCGAAAGAAGCAGTATCGTATGAATCTACCACTCGCGAAAAAATCTTTGAGGAAGCGGGCGACTTGCTGTTCGCCGTCGTCAATGTGCTTCGCATCTTAAAAGTTGACCCGGAGGCGGCATTGAGCGCCGCGTCCGGCAAATTCATCCGTCGCTTCATAAAAATGGATGAGCTTGCAAGAGAAAAAGGGTTGACACTTGAAGGGCTGACACTTGAAGAGATGGATTCGCTCTGGGATACAGCCAAATCGGAGGAAAATGTAGAAGGATGAGACTCGATAAATTTTTAAAAGTATCACGCATTGTGAAGCGAAGGACCGTCGCGAATGACATGTGTTCCGCGGGACGCGTCGAAGTGAATGGTCAACGTGGCAAACCGGGGACTGATATTAAAATAGGTGATGTGCTCGACATCGGGTACGGCCAAAATCGCGTCAAAGTTCGTGTTCTCGACGTTCGAGAGCATGTTCGCAAAGAAGAGGCAGAATCACTTTACGAGGTTCTTGAAGGCTGAGATTAACGGCAGTTTTCGTCGCCTGTCACAAAAACGACATATGATGTTTTATTCAAAATAGTTGCAAAACCGAACAAACTCATTTAGTATAGCTGTAACTCAACAGGATGTCAGGTCGACAGGTGAACACAATGCGTACGAGCTACGTAGACAACAAACGTTACGAACGAAAGGCGGCGACGCAGAGATTCTTCTTGCGTTTGTTCGTTGGCGTGGTAGCGGTGATCATTATCGCACTCTGTATTTCCTCGTTTCTCTCTCAACAACATGAGTTCAAACGCCTAGAGGCGGAACGCCGGCAACTTCAACGCGAACGCGATCAACTATTCGAGAAATACGAGAGTTTGCGTGGTTTGAACGAAATTGTTGATTCTCGTGATTACATTGAACGTATCGCGCGTGATTATCTCGGCATGGTCAGACCGGGTGATATACTGATTCAAACATTGGACTAATTATCTAGATTAAGGAATGAATATGTTTTATTTAGGATGCCATCTATCATCAAGCGGCGGTTATCTTGCTATGGGCAAAACAGCGCTTTCGATTGAAGCCAATACATTTCAGTTTTTTACACGCAATCCACGAGGTGGAGCAGCACGTCCTCTCGATCTCGATGATATCGCGGCTTTTAACACCTTTGCGAAAGAGAATGGAATCGGGACGATTGTCGCGCACGCCCCTTATACACTCAATCTCTGCTCGAATAAACCGGAAGTGCGTGAGTTCGCGAGAAACACCATGCGCGATGATTTAGAAAGACTGCAACATGTGGATGATGTCGTCTACAACTTCCATCCCGGTAGCCATGTCGGTCAAGGCGTGGATGAAGGCATCGAGATGATCGTCGACGCGATCAACGCTGTGCTGACAGAAGACATCAAAACGCCGTTATTGCTGGAGACGATGGCCGGTAAAGGTAGTGAGATCGGTCGCTCCTTTGAAGAGCTTCGTCGCATTATCGACGGCGTTCATTTTAGAGATAAAATGGGCGTTTGCATGGACAGTTGCCATATGAATGACGCCGGTTACGATGTCGTCAATGATCTCGACGGTTTGATCGATGAGTTTGATCGTGTCGTCGGTCTTGATCGAGTGAAAGCGTTCCACTTGAACGACAGTATGAATCCGTTCGGAAGCGGTAAAGATCGCCACGCGAAAATCGGGGAAGGGGAACTTGGACTCGATGCGATTGTGCGAATCGTTAACCATCCGAAACTTAGACATTTACCCTTTAATCTCGAGACACCTAATGAGCTCGACGGTTATGAGCGAGAAATTGAGCTTTTAAGAAAATGGCGAACAGACGCCTAGTAGCCAATGATTTCTTTCAGCTCGTCTAAGCCCTCTTGCGCTTCTTCGAGTCGATCAACGGGAACGAAAAAATCAATCACCTCATGAATATGCCCAAGCTTAATCGCTAAGCCGGCTCCCATTTGCCCTCGCTTCATGTAAGGGATGTGGCGCTCTTGCAACCAGGAATCGACGTGAGCGCTCCAAATCGAAGGCGCGGAGATTAGATGTACGAGTTCGGGCTCATGCGGATCGCGGTCTCTTTTATCGTCGGATTCGTGATCTTTTTTGAACCATTTTTTCATAGGCGACTCCAATCGATCAGACGCATGACCGTCGTTCAATCGAAAAAATGATTCGATTAGGACGACGGTTTATGATTTCGCTTGTTCGGCGGCTTCTAAGCGAGCGTTCATCGCTTTTTCCACGGCATTGATAATGTTGTGATAACCCGTACAACGACACATATTGCCGGCGAGTTCTTTGCGAAGTTCGTCTCTCGTATAACGTTTGCCTGTACGGAGCAAGTGTTCTGCCGCCATGATAAATCCCGGTGTGCAGAAGCCGCACTGAACGGCCGCTTCATCAATAAAAGCTTGTTGGATGTCGGCGATATTACCATCGACATCGACGAGCCCTTCGACTGTCATCACATCTTTCCCATCGGCCCAAATAGCCAAGAAGATGCAAGAAGCGAACACTTCTCCGTTGACGAGTACGGTGCAAGCTCCACACTCGCCGACTTCACATCCTTTTTTGACAGATGTAAGTCCAAAATCGTTACGGAGCATATCGGACAGCGATTCGCGCATATCGACGGCGATGCTGACTTTCTTTCCATTCAATGTAAAGTTAATGTGTTTGTATTGTTTTTCGTTCATGCCCAGATTCCTCCCGCGCGATTAATGGATTCCGTCAGGCAACGGCGTGCCAGTTCTCCTTGAATTTGAATTCGGAATTCTTTTGTTGCCCGCCAGCTCGTCCGCGGATTGACATCTTTCAATGCACCGGCGGCAAACGCTTCGACCGTCTCTGACGAAACAGGTTGTCCGATGACGGCTTGCTCAGCACTTCTCGTCCGCATAGGGATGGGACCGGCAACGCCGTAACAAATACGAGCATCCTCAATCGTTTTCTTATCGTCACTTAACTTGACATTGACAGAGCATCCGCTCGTCGCGATATCCATCGCGCCACGCATCGCGTATTTATAGTAATAACCGTGATAGCCTCGGTAGCTTTCGGGGCGGATTAAAATGGCTGTCTGGATTTCATCGGGGCGAATGTCAACACGCTTCGCGCCGAGATAGAAAGCTTCGATCGGAACAAGGCGTTTGCCCTCCGATCCCGTCAGTTCGATGACAGCGTCATAGGACATCAGTGTAGAAGCTGTATCAGCCGATGTCACCCCGTTACACGTATTGCCACCGATCGTACCGATATTTCTTATTTGAGGACCGCCAACTTTGTCTGCGGCTTCACCGAGAACATTGATATGTTC
>CAZBOM010000101.1:0-5432 GCA_964493375.1 uncultured Mageeibacillus sp.
AAAACTAGTGGATGCCATCGTAAAAGCAGGGGTAAAAGATTTAACCATCGTTGGCAATGACACGGGCTTTATTGATCGAGGGATTGGCAAACTCGTCGTCAGCGGACAAGTAAAAAAAGTGATCGTCTCCCACATCGGCACAAACCGAGAGACAGGGAACAAAATGAACGACGGTTCGATGGAAGTCGTTTTAGTTCCTCAAGGAACGCTGGCTGAGCAAGTCAGGGCCGGTGGCGCCGGATTGGGTGGTGTGATTACACCAATTGGCATCGGCACACCGGTCGAAGAGGGAAAACAAAAGATTACTGTTCGCGGGGAAGAATATTTGGTTGAAGAGCCGATTCGCGCCGATGTCGCTTTAATCTACGGATCGATCGTCGATAAAGCAGGTAACGTTTTCTACCAAGGTTCAACAAGAAACTTCAACCCTCTCATGGCGATGGCAGCTGACACCGTCATCTGTGAAGCGCAAGAAGTCGTCGAGGTCGGAGAACTGGACGCCAATGTGATTGCGACACCGCACATTTTTGTTGACTTTATCGTGGAGGCATAACATGGAAAAAACAATGGATGTAAAAGAATTTATCGCGAGAAGAGTTGCAAGAGAATTGAAAGATGGTGATCTCGTAAATCTAGGCATCGGGTTGCCAACTTTAATCCCGAACTATATCCCTGATGATATCAACGTGACATTGCAGTCAGAGAATGGCTTCATTGGGCTCGGGCCTGCTCCCACTGAAGAGCAAGAGGATTTGTGTTTAGTGGATGCCGGCGGTTCGCCTGCCACCGTTCTACCGGATGCTGCGTTTTTTGACTCTGCGACTTCCTTTGCTATTATACGTGGCGGTCACCTAGACGCGACCGTTCTCGGAGCGCTTCAAGTTGACGAGAAAGGTAATCTGGCGAACTGGATGATCCCCGGAAAGCTCGTCCCGGGAATGGGTGGCGCGATGGACCTCGTTGGAGGGGCGAAGCGCGTGATCGTCGCGATGACCCACACAGCGAAGGGCAATCAAAAGATATTAAAAGAGTGTACGCTTCCTTTGACGGCAGCAGGTAAAGTAACAATGATCGTCACTGAAATGGGTGTCATGGAAGTCACGCCTGAAGGAATATTGCTGACTGAACTTGCGCCTGATTTCACGCTTGAGCAGATTCAAGAAGCGACAGGAGCTACATTGATTATTTCTGATGACTTGAAAGTCATGGAAGTCTAGTGAGCCATCTGGCGGTGATATTCAATGTCTCTCTTAGAAATACTGAAAATGTGACGAGGTTTTTATAAACGGCACTGAAAATTTAAGTGATTAACAATTGAGCAAAAGCACTGGAGAGCCGGCCTTTTCAGTGCTTTTATTTATGATTGATTGCTTCTCTCATGATAGTCGCCAATGATCGACTTCTAATTTCCATCATTTTATTATGGTTTCAAAAGTCCACCAAGAAGAAAAAAATATTCCGGCAAAGATCCTTTCTCTCCCCAAATGAGTTTTTCACCGAAATACAACTCTATCGCTTTTCCAACATCACCTCCCAGAGCTTCAATGGAATAACGAAGATATTTTGGATTGACACAAGGCAAATCATGCTGACGAGCGCATACTTCACAAATATCGCACTTCCCTGCTGAAAGAGCCATACTGCCTTGATAGCTTTGCTCACAATCCAGAAGCTCTTTGAACAATGCTTCTTTAAAAGGAGCGAGCAAACCGGAGCTGATGTCGTTGATTCGCCCCTTCCCATCATGTGCCTTTCTGAAATCTGTTGTAAGCACAATCTTCTTTCCAAAGAGCACCAGTGTCTTGAATTGTTCCCAGATATTTTCAGGAGAAAAGTCAAAAGGAGGGCAAGACCAACACTTTCTATAGTTAGGGCATTTTTCACAGCATAATAAAAATTTTGGGATATCAACACACGTCTCGACGAAATCGATAACAAGCACTTCATGCTGATAGGACACAACGGTGCCATGACTTGCATCTAGTGGTTGGTATCGCATTATCTTGCCCCTTTTGGTTGCCCCTTGTTAACACTATTCTATCGGAAAAATACAATCATTCGGAGTGGGTGACGCATAATCCGCTACCTGAGCAAACAACGCGACAATGATCATTTTTCAATGGAGAGCATTAGATTTCCTCTATAATTCGGATGATCCTTTCCGAGAGTCGTTCCCAGCTACATTCCGCTATTTTCTTGTATGGGAAGCAAGTTTCTCGCTGCCGGAGGCGAAGACATTGAACCTGGTGATAAATAGCATCCGCAAGAGATTCAATATAGTTCGGGCGAGCCTCCGCCGCGATTTCATCGAAGTTCTCAAGTTCAGGCATCTCAACCCAGCTGATTGCGGGATCATGAATAAGTTCTTCACCCAGTTGCTCACGAAGCCCCGGCAGGCAGTTGGAAACAAGTCGAAGACCTGAGGCCAATGCCTCAATGGCGATGAGCCCCATCCCCTCGTAATAACTTGGAAACACAAAAAGATCACAACGTCTCATGTGTGCGGCCAGCACGGCTTGAGTCTCAACATCAAACAGATTAATAGTCGGGTCATCCCCGCTCAATTGTTCAATTTTTTTCTTTGTTTCTTTATCAACTCGTCCTACGAGATCAAGTGAAAGGTTGGGGTAGATTCTTCGCACTTTTGCGTACGCTTCCACCAGTTCAAAGACACCTTTTGAATCTGTCATCTTTCCTGCGTAAATAAGACGAATCGGTTCTTCACATTCATCAGATTCAATAACATCATTCGGTGATTTTACTTGACTTCGAGCTTTAGATTGACACGAATAAAAAACGGTCGGATCATAAGCACCACCTGTCACAACTATTTTTTCGTCACAAAGATCGAAGTATTGACACAAATCTTCTTTATCCGAAAGACTTAGGGCGAGCACCTTATGAAGCGTCCTTAAACTCCCGACATGCTCTTGTGCCAGCCACGGGTTTTGTTTAGCCTGACGAAGATCCGTTCCGTGTGAAATACCTATCACCGGAATATCAGGGAAGATCTCAAGTACTAAAGTGCAAAGCATCCAAAGATGATGGCAGATGATAATATCAGGATCAAAATTGTCTTTTATCTCTAAAAGCCTTGTACGAAAAGCACCTTTCCACTGCTCGAGCATCTCAGGTGTCATCTCGCTATAAACTGTCGAGGGATAAGGCATTTCATCGCTCATGCCTGCGATAGGAAAAGGCAACGCCTCCGACTCAAACTGAACAGGATAAGTATGATCTAACTTTAGATAAGACGTTCTGTTTTTGGCATTAAGCCCAAACAGACCTGCTTGTTCCCAACCTCTCTGTTTGCGAATTTCGCCAATTAAATTACGATAATAAACTCCACTCCCCGTCCTTGTAGGAAGTTGTGCTAAACAATGGAGAATTCTCATGAATATCTTATTTATGCTCCAGTTCTATGGCTTCGTCACAATGGCTCTATCGCCACTTGCGTACGGCAATTCAAAGCCATCATCACTATAGTATCAAATCAGCAAGGCAACATAGAGCAGAGTCGAGATCAGGGAAAATCCAATCAGGATATTCCAAAGTCTCTTCCCGAATCCTTTTATATAAATATTTCCGTTCATCGTGACTCAAACGATAGTCAAAAAACGAATCATTCGCAGGTGATGATTTGATAAGTTCCACGATGACATCGTCGGACAATGCGCGAATGTTTCCAACTCGCCTAATTTCATATCCTGTATTGCCATAATAGAGATCAAGATTGGGTTGAAGTGAATAATAGGCAACATCCTGACTCTTAGGCCAATCAAAAACTTCAAATGAGATTTCTTTTACTTGTTGAATCACTTGATGCAGATGAAACTGTTGCAGCTGATCAGAAATCCTTTTAACATCGCAACCCCATTTTTTAGCTTTTGGGAGTATTCCCAGTGCTTCATGAAGTGTAGGACGCCACTTCAAGTATTCAACCATGCGCGTATTAGGGGCATGAAGTGGAATGACCATCATCGTAAAATCAGGATCTATCTCTGCAAGCAACTTTTCGACTTCTAATTGATCTTCAATCAACGCTTTTGAAAGCATGAGAGAAACACAAATGGTGAATTGATGCTCACTGAACAATGTCGACGCTTTTTTGAGAGATTGAAGTGCTCCCGGGCGTTGAACGATCACGTTATGATTCTCTTTTGCTCCATGAATCGCGAAACTGACTTCATCCCATCCGGCCATTTTCAAGAAACGCAGGAGATCATCTCGATCGGCTCGCCTGATGAAAGGAATTCCGGTAGTCGATCCGTGATGATAATAGAAAGGAGTCAAGTAGCGCTCCGTCAAATGCAGGACAGAGATGGCTTGCGGATGATTCGCCGGTTCATTGTCTAACGTAACAGAGAACTCAAATGATTCTTGAGAAAGTCGCTCATAAATTCGCGCGAGTCGAGCAAATGAATATTCCACATCCTCAAAGGACATTGATGGCGCAGGTCCTCCGTCGACATAGCAATGCAGACAGTTCGTACTACACCCCGCCACCAAAAGATCGATATTACACGCTTTTTTCTGCATATGGCTTATTTTACAAGGGTCTTTCTCGCCAATCAACTACTTGATAGACTCTATGATCTTTACAACCTCAGCTAAGTCCAAGTTATGAGCGACAAGCTCATATTCTATTTCAGTTTTCTTAAACCTTGCGTAGAAAAGGTCATACGATTTTTCATTTTTATCCGTCACGGGATCAAACAGACCATAACCTTGCTTTTTATGACCTATTCTCACATCGATTCCCCCGATTTTCGATAGTTTGAATGTGCTTTCATCAATACTGTATAAGTAGTTCACAACACGAAGCTTTGACACCGTGAGCGTAAAGCCCCTAATAGTTTTATCCTTGCTCGTGATGGGATAATGAGGATAGCCATTAGACAAAAATTCGGAGTAAAACATAAGGTCTGTTGAATCATAGTAAACACTGCGATCGGCCTTACAGATATAAACCTCAGCCGTACCGTTTAGGAAGGATTTTTGCAAACCTTCAGGTATGTATGTTGGTGTTAGATCTTTGCCAAAATAGGCAAATACAGATTCTTTGTCCCAAACCTTTAATTCGTAGAGTTCTCCCGGCAAATAGAGTCTAGCAGCCTCTTTAAACTCATTCATTTCGTTGATAAAAATAATATTTTGATTTTCAAGATTTTGGCTTGGTATAGGATAAGATGATTCATTATCCTTCAGAGCGGCACGATTCGAAGAATTCGACGGCCGTGTCAAAAGTTGATTGGGGTTATGTTCCCGACGATTTTTAATATTTCCAAAAATAAGTATGCCAATAAAAGCTAGAATAAATGCGGCCGCTACAATACCCCAATTTAGATAGAAATCTCTTCGGCTCTTCGATTGATACATCTCAGCTTCTTCAATATATTTGTCATTAATTTGCTCCAATGCACTGGAGATTA
>CAZBOM010000101.1:5442-6247 GCA_964493375.1 uncultured Mageeibacillus sp.
TACTCTTTCAATTGTCTCCGGATCCGAGTGAGTCGTACCGACACATTTTTCTCAGTTAAACCGACTCTTTTCGCGATCTCCTTGTAAGGTTCAGAGAACCAATATCTTCGAAGGAAGATAACTCGATTCTCAGCATGCAAAGTGTCCAAAAATCTCTCTAGCTCCAGCGCTAATTCACTAGCATTTAAGAAATATTCAACTGAATAGTGGCTGGCTAAACACGCTTCTAATTCTTCTAGAGCGACGTCATAATGGCTATTTCTTTTACATGCTGTATTCCTGTGATAACGTTTTAGCGAAATATTCCTAACGATTTTGCAAAGATACGTAAGTAGCCGTTTCGGTCTTGTTGGAGGAATGGAATGCCATATACCTAGGTAGGCGTCATTGATACACTCTTCCGCATCCTGCCAATTGTTCAGCAAATTGAAAGATAGCCTACGACAGTAAGTGCCATACTTTTTATCAAGTTCTATAATTGCTTGTTCCGATCGATCAAAGAATAAGCTTATTATTTTCTCATCTTCCAGCAGCATGACCTTCTCCATTTTTGCTCTCAACTATATACTACGGATTAATTGATCATCGCTACAACAACACGCGATCGTATCTCTTAAATTCCCTTAATTGACATCGTCATCAGATGAGAATATATTAAAGTTATAAAAGACAATATTCTGTCCATCACATAAGGCCTGTGTGTGGCTGTCAGTCAAAATACTGATTCTTTTCATGCACATAACTCATTTCAAAGTCAAGTCCAGAATGTTGGTGTAAATTCCCTTTCCCTGTAGAGGGTGCTTAG
>CAZBOM010000102.1:0-6082 GCA_964493375.1 uncultured Mageeibacillus sp.
TGCAACATTGGAGAGAAACCAAGCGACGGGCGCTTTGCCCTTCGCAAAGCATACCCCGGCCGTTATTGGAAAGAATCATTTTTTGAGGCGATTGATCTTCTTCGATGTGCCTGCGATGACATGAATATAGCGGAAGCCGTTCTTCGCTGGCTCTCGTATCACTCAAAACTCGATTCGTACAACGGCGATGCTGTTATCATCGGTGCGTCAAATATCGTACATCTTAACGAAAACATGAATTCTGTAGAAAAGGGACCTTTGCCGGATCACCTTGTCGAGGCTTTCGATGATATCTGGTTGTCGTGTCGAACTGATGCTCCAGAATATTTTACTTTTTATAAAGGAATAAAAAATGATTGATCAATTCAAATTATTTAAAACACTTGAAGAGCACAAGATCCGTTTTTTTTGCGGCGTTCCCGATTCTCATCTGAATGCATTTTGCACGTATCTTGCAGAACATATAGATCTTGAGAATAATGTTATTACCGCGAACGAGGGGAATGCCATTGCGCTTGCTGCGGGTTACCATATGGCAACAGGTCAGATTCCTTTAGTGTATATGCAGAATTCCGGTCTAGGTAATGCATTCAACCCGCTTGCATCTTTAGTTGATAAGCATGTTTTCAGCATCCCGTTGATTTTGCTAATCGGATGGCGCGGCGACCCTTCAGAACCTGACCACCTTCAACATATTACGCAGGGTGAAGTTACGACAAAACTTTTAGATATCTTAGGCATTCCTTTTCTTATTGTTCCCGATGATGATGAAAAAATTAATGAAGTAGTGGGTTGGGCAGTTGACACTGCCTGTCAAACGAGTTTGCCAGTCGCGTTAATCGCTCGCAAAGGTGTGTTTGCGGAAAGCAAAAAAAAGCCACCCGTCGATGACAGTTATCCGATGAGTCGTGAGGACGCCATTGTAACTATTTTGGATCATACACCTAAGGATACGATTTTTGTCGCAACAACTGGTAGAGCAACAAGAGAACTTTATTTTTTGAGAAAAGAAAGAAATGAGAATAATCATTGTGATATTCTTAATGTAGGTTCGATGGGTCACGCATCCTCTATTGCCATGGGAGTTGCGCTTGCTCTTACGGACAGATTCGTTGTATGTCTAGACGGTGATGCTGCGGCTATTATGCATATGGGTGCGTTGACAATTCTTGGTACAAACAAGATGCCGAATATAATCCATGTGATTCTTAATAATGGCGCGCATGAATCCGTCGGTGGTCAACCTTCTGCCGGTCATAAAATCAGTTTCGAAACGATTGCGGAAGGTTCCGGCTATCATGCTTACACCGTTGATGACAAGGCGTCACTTATCAGGGCACTAAATAGCTGTTCTGAGCAGAAAACAGCTTCGTTGATTGATGTGCGAATCAGACAGGGGATGCGCTCTGTTCTCCCTCCATTGGATGTGGAGCTTCAATCGATGAAAAAGAATTTTATGAAATACAACACAATTGAAGAAAAGGAATAATAGGTTCATATGAAAGCGACAAGAGAATTTTTAAAAAAACTTGGTCTTCCCGAAGGTGATGCTTATGACCTTCCAACATCGGCGAAACGTTTTTCCGATGGTGCGCAATATCGTTTTGAGGTGCCGGGTATTCAGGGGCCGGCGGCGATGAAGGCGCTCCTAGAAACGCTTAATGAGTACGGAATTAACATTCACCGTGTGACACAGACAAAAGGCATCATGATGCTGACAGATGAAGAGATCTTGGAAATGGTAAAGCTTGCAAAGGAATGGCAAGTGAACCTGGTTCTCGCAATTGGACCGCGTGCAACCACTGATACCAGCGCGTCCGTTCATACTTCAGAAGGTCAACGTATGGGTTACCGCCTTCGCGGACAGGAACAAGTGGTGCGTGCTATAGAAGATGTGAAGCGAGCTGCAAATCTTGGATGTCGTGGTTTTCTCGTTTACGATGAAGGTAGTTTGTGGGTGCTTAATGAGTTTCGTAAAGCCGGTGAGATTCCTGCTGACTGCAGTTTTAAGGTGTCCGCTCATTCAGGATTTGGTAACCCTTGTTCAGCAAAATTGCTTCAAACGATTGGGGCTGATTCAGTCAATCCGATAAGAGACATTCAACTACAAATGCTATCGGCTATTCGACAAGCGATTGATATTCCGGTCGATGTGCACACAGAGAATCCGGCCTCTTCCGGAGGTTTTATCAGACACTACGAAGTGCCGGAGATGATTCGTGTTGCAGCTCCCATCTATTTGAAAACGGGCGGTGCCGTCGCAAAAACCCATAGCTGGGATACGACCGTTGATGACGCGAAGCAAAGAGCAAAGCAGATTGTATTGGTGAAAAGGATGATTGATTCTTATTATCCCGATGCAATAGGCTCGCCAAAGGGTTCTATAAAATAAACGATTCTGATTATTAGACTGAAAGAGAGTATTACTATTTGAAACATCAAGCGTACAATCCTAATTACAAATTTGTGTTAGAACCCGAAAATTTTAACAAATATTCCGATAGAGAATTTCTTCAATATTGTGTTGGCGCGACAATGTATATGCCCGGTACAAAAGTCTTCGCTCCGAAGATTCTTTCAAAATCGATGCCGGGACTTACATCGATTGTCCTTTGCTTTGAAGATGCTTGTCCTGAAGAAGATGTCCCCAAAGCTGAAGACAATGCTCTTAAGTTGCTTGACACCATTAGTTCAGCGATTGATGAGGGTTCGATCGACCTTGATGATATTCCGCTGATTTTCACTCGAGTTCGGTCGGTTGAGCAGTTCAAGGCATTTGCGGACAGACTGTTACCACATCATCTGAGAGTTTTAGCCGGCATTAATTTCCCTAAATTTAATTCAACTAATGGGGACAGGTATTTTGCATGCTTGCGTGAATTAAATGATAAGCATGGTGAGATTGTTTATGGTATGCCTATTATTGAAGACGAATCAGTCGCATATAAGGAATCACGTCTGAATGAACTGTTGACGATAAGGGAAATATTGAACAACTATAGAGATCTTGTGTTACAAGTGCGTGTAGGCGCAACTGATTTTTCATCGTGCTTTGGCGTTCGACGAGGTATTGATTATTCGATATATGACATTATGACAGTGAGAGAGTGTTTGTCCGACATTCTGAATGTCTTTAGTCGAAATAATGATTTTATCTTGTCAGGACCTGTTTGGGAGTATTTTAGACAAACAAAGGAAATGATGTTTGAAGATATTCGCGAACATGACATCGAAGATAGTTTGCTTAAGAGGAAAAAGATATTTAATCATGAAATTGATGGACTTCTAAGGGAAGTTATTCTCGATAAAGCGAACGGTTTTGTCGGAAGAACCGTGATTCATCCTACACATGTGAAATATGTTAATGCACTGATGGCTGTTACCAAAGAAGCGTATGATGACGCATGCCAAATTCTGAATACAGAGGATGGGGTGGTGAAGAGCGTTTCAGACAACAAAATGAATGAGATAAGGCCACATACACAGTGGGCAGAAAAGATTAGTATGAGAGCAAGAGCTTTCGGAGTCATTGAAAACGAGCGAAGTTACATCAAACTGTTTTCAGTGGAAGAATGAACAAAGGGTAAACAGTTATTTTATACTATTTAGAAACACCGATAAATGAAGATTTTACAAAGGTACTGAAGGTAGGAGATGTGCTTTCCGTTTCCGGACACGTTTACTGCGGTCGTGATGTCGTTTTACCGAAAATCGTTCAATTGTATCTCGATGATAAACTTAATGATTACAATATTTCACTTAACGGGAGTATTATTTTTCATACAGCAGTGAGTGTTGCCGGCGTTGGAGTGACCTCCAGTAATAAGCTTGAAATTGAATCAAGTATAGAGCCGCTGTCTGAAGCAGGAGTAAAGATTCACATCGGAAAAGGTGCGATCTCTCGAAAAACCGTCGATGCTTTAGATCGTCACGGGTCGATATTTGCGATTATGCCTCCTGTAACAGCATTACTGAATAGTAAAATAATTGAAAAGGAATTGATTGCATTCCCTCAAGAGGGAATGGAAGCTTTTTACCGTATAAAAGTTGACGACATCCGAATGATCGTTGCGGTAGCTCACGGTCAGTCAATTTATGAGTTGAAATAGCATGGATCCAATTGTTAATAAAATTAAAGATACACTGGTGATGGCCGGCTCTACCTTTACTGATGATAAGAAATGGGCTTATCGGCGTGCGATTGCGCGTGAAGAAAACACACAAGCAAAGTGGGTATTGGAATCCATTTTAGAGAATGCGCTTGTGGCCGAAAAGAATCGCAGTCCTCTTTGCGATGATACCGGAATACCTCACCTATTTCTTGAGGTGGGGAAGGAGCGATCAATTACGGGAGCTACGATTGAATCAATCTATAGAGGAATTGAATGCGGCCTGAATGAGCTTCCCGGTCGCCCTATGGCGGTTATGGGAAATGATCGGCAAAGGATTGATCAGTCCTGCGGATTAGACAGCAATTCTAGCGCTGTCGTACCTGCACCAATTCAAGTTAGAGTTGTTGAAGGCGATTCTTTAAGACTTCACATCCTTATGTTTGGCGGAGGCCCAGCCATACGTGCCAAGACATACAGGGTCTATCATCAACACAAGTTTGAAGTGGTCGTTGATGAAATTATTTCCTGGGCGATCGAATCAGTAAAACTATTAGGTTGTACACCCGCTACGTTAGCAGTAGGGATCGGACGCTCGCATTATGAAGCGACATCACTCATGTTGGAAGCTCAAGTTTATGGGAACTACGATTGTCAGAGTGATGTAGAAACTCTCATTACTGATCGAGTCAACCAAGCTGAAATAGGAGCTCTCGGATTAGGTGGTAAGACTTCCGTTCTAGCGACCTTTTTGAAAATCGGTCCTCAACGTGCCAGTGGTGTTAGGATCGTCAGCATGCGACCATGCTGTTGCTTTGAGCCTAGAATCGCTAGAGTCGATTTATAGCTTCTTACGGACAACACGTTGTTATTATTAGTGGTTGAAAACGGGATGATTGGTTTAATTTAATGGACTGGTGGGTGGTTATTGGCAGATTGATGATGCTAGCAGAACGCATAAAGCATCTAAAATTTCCAAATTATGTTTTAAGTGGCATGAAGTAATTATTAAGATGCGCGGCAATATTTTATTTTCGCGTAATTTCTGCACATATAAAGAAAGATAAATCCCTCACACCCTATACGCCTGCAACATGACATCAAAGAAACGGTTCAGCTTCTCATGCAGGAACTCCGGCGTGTACTCATCGATATGGGACCACTCGAAGAGGGCGATGAGGTAGATGCCCATGACAACATCGACGATGTCTCCGGCGTCGGCTTCTGGATCGAAGAGCCCTTCGCCTTGAGCTCCGATGATCAATGCTTTTAAGAGGTTGATCATCTCTCTACGCGTGGCGTAGAGGGGACCGTCCTCACAAGAATTTAAATACGAGATGCGACGAGAGAGACTGAGGTAATCGACAGAGGAGACAACGAATTCTTCTAATGCCATTCGCAGTTTTTCCTCGCTATTGAGCTTTTTATCGACGTGGTTATCTAGCTGTTCTCGAATGCGTTCGAATACTTCGTCAACAATGCCGATGAGCAGGCTGTCTTTATTCGGGAAGTAGTTGTAGATCGTCGCTTTTGATACTTCAGCTTTTTGGGCGATATCGTCCATCATCGTTTCATCGTAGCCTTTCTCCGAGAAAAGTCTACGCGAAGCTTTCAGGATTCTTCGTCGGCTCTGAATCTTATTTAATTCTCGTCTGCTAATATTCATGAAATCATTATAGATGATAAATACTTTCTAGCCAATACAAACTTAGACTTGATTTTAAGTTTAGACACAGGTATAGTGTTTATAATCTAATCGAATCGCCTTTCAAATTTTGTGAATCTTGTTCAATTTGTTCTTTCGGGAAGGGGTGTAACGAATTATTTCCATGGACTATTAAAGAGCTGACCATTTTGGTCGCGAGTGATTACTGCAGAAACGGAGATGTATTTATATGAAAGTTATCGCTTACGACATCTGTGTTTAGCAAGCACGAAGTGCACCAGTGTCGCCATTAAGAAATGCACCACCT
>CAZBOM010000103.1:0-6069 GCA_964493375.1 uncultured Mageeibacillus sp.
TTTTCGCCAGATCCAGGTGGAAAGTGGTCATTTTTTCAACTTGTACAATCTGTTTTGCACAACTTGCATTTTTTACCAAGGTCGGGCGCCAGGTGGACGTTTTTTCAACTTGTACAAAGAAATTTTGGATAAGTAGCAATTCTGGCCAAGCACTAAGAGGCTCCTGGTCAATATTTCAACTTGTACAAACGCTTTTTTGGATAAGTTGCAATTCTAGCCAAATCCAGGCAATTCTTGGCTACTATTTCAACCTGTCCAAAATATTTTTGGATAAGTGAGAATTTTGGCCAAATTTTGGGCAAAAGTGGTCATTATTACAGCTTGTACAAAAACCGTTTTGGATAAGTTGCAATTCTGGCCAAGGTCGGGCGCCTGGTGGACAGTTTTTCGACTTGTACAAAAATCCCTTTGGATAAGGTCACAAAGCGCTCGCTAACGTTTTGCCTCTTAGGACAATCAAATATCGAAGATCTTTCTGATAAGATGAAAATGCTTGGGTTGAGATGGGTGAATGAAGTGGCGAGGGAGCTTGCGATGCAAAATCACTTTTTTAAGAATGCGAAGACGTTTGTAGACGGTCATTTTATCACGACGGATGTCGCCGTCATCGATGGTCAGATCGTAACAATCGACGAACCGAATATGTACGATCTCCCCGAACAAGATCTGACCGGCTTGATGCTCATTCCCGGCTTTATCGATACGCATACGCATGGTGGATATGGCGTCGATTGCAACAGCGCGTCAAGTGACGATTTTCTGACACTCTGTCATGAGTTTGCAAAGACAGGGACGACGAGCTGGCTCTGCTCTATTTCCGCTGATTCTACAGAACGAACTGTCCATACGCTTCACGAAGCGGCAAAGGCGATCCGAGCACAGGACTCCGGAGCCGAACTTCTCGGCATCCATCTCGAGGGGCCCTTCCTAGCCCCTGAATACCATGCAACATTTGATATCGAGCATATACTTCCCGCTGACCGCGATTTGCTGAGGCTTTACCAGAAAGAGGGCGGTGGGCACATCCGTTCCATTACCATTGCTCCGGAAATTCCAGGTGCGATTGAACTGATTGAGACATGCCACGAACTCGATATTGCCGTCATGCTTGGCCACTCTGGCGCGACGTGGCAAGAGACAATCGATGCAGCGGAAGCGGGAGCGATGGGGGTGACACATCTCGGCAACGCCATGCGACCGATGCATCATAGAGAACCGGGAATTCTAGGGGCTTCACTCGATCTTGTTATCTACACTGAAGTCATCTGTGATGGCGTGCATCTCCATCCTGCTTTTGTCAGGCTCGCCTACCAAACGCAAGGCAAAGACGGCCTTCTGCTCGTGACCGACTCCATGATGGCAACAGGGTTACCCGATGGGAAGTATGTCCTCGGAACACGCGAAGTTGAAGTGAAAAAAGGCATCTCACGGCGAAGTGACGGCGCTCTGGCAGGGAGCACCTTGACGATGGAACGCGCGTTTAAAAACTTAGCCGCTATAACGGAAGCGCCGATTGCAGACATAATCCCCTGCTCGAGCCAAAACGCCGCGCGTTTGCTCGGCATCGACTCCGAGAAGGGGTTCATGGAAGAAGGCCTCGACGCTGACTTAATCGTTCTCGGACATGATCTTCATATCCGAGATGTCTATTGTCGCGGAGAAAGAGTGGCTCGGATCTAATCTAATCCCAGAAACGAATAGGACGTTATTCCTAGGACCACGTTAATGCTTTAGATGTATAAGCTCGTTTAATCCCAATAAATGACGGTATGCTCCATCGGTTGACGGTCGAAATGCAGCGGTGCCGGTTTCGCGTCGTCGGCCGGATACCCGACGGGGAAAATCGCGACAGGAATATGGTTTTCAGGGAGATCCATGGCTTCGCGAAGTTTCGCCGGATCGAACGCGGCCACCCAGCATGTCCCTAGTCCGCACGCGGTGATGGCGAGATCTAAGTGCGATCCTGCGATCACGGCATCCATCGGACCCCCGAGAGCGCCATCGTATTTACGCACCCAGCATTCGTCTTTGTCATAGCACACGACAAGAAATAAGCGAGCGCCGAAGACACAACGAGTGGCTTTGCCAATCGTCTCCTGCGCTTTTTCTCCTCGCAAAACATAGATACGCTGCGATTGATTATTGTGGGCGGTCGGCGCGATGCGCTGTATTTCCAACAACTGCTGGAGCTTCTCTTCCTCTACTTCACGATCGCTAAAAGAACGGCATGAGTACCTATCTTTCGCTAATTGAACCATATCCATCATGACCTCCTACAAAAACTAAATTCTTTAAATTCTCTTATTAATACTCAACATGCTCTTCGCCGAATAATTGTCAGTCTATACATGAGACGAATCGTCTCACATACGGCCTGTTTGAGTTAATCGATTAGCTGTTGCCCAGTTCTTTGTTGAGTTTCGCGAGAGCTTTATTGTCACCAAGCGCGAAAACATGATCACCTTCCTCGAAGATATCATCAGCATGTGGGCTGATCATTGATTTTCCATCACGGATAATGCCGATGATGGTGACTCCGAATTTCGGTCGAATCTCCAAGTCCTTGAGACTCTTACCCACCCACGATGGCGGACACATCACATCCATGATGGAATGCGAGGTCGATAGCTCGATAATCTCTGACATATTGTTCGAGACAAGCGAATGCGCGAGTTTCGTCCCTTCGTCTCTTTCGGGGATGACGACTTGCGTCGCGCCGATCTTCCTTAAAACTCTGGCGACTGATTCATTCTTCGCCTTTACGACAATGATCGGAATACCGAGCTCCTTGCACGCGAGCGTCGCCATAATCGATGCCTCGGACTGTTCCCCGATACCAATGACAGCGGCATCACAATTGCCGATCCCTATTTCCGCCAGTACGCTCTCTTGAGTGACATCAGCGCAAATGGCATAAGTCACTTCGTTCGAGAGCTTATTAATGATCTCTTCGTGCTCATCGACAGCGATGACATCGACACCCATCTGCGCCAATGTTATCGCGACTTGAAATCCAAATCTGCCACATCCGATGACAGCGACATCTTTAATTTTTCTCATGATTTTACCTTTAATCTATAGCTTTTATTCTGTCGTTATTAAACGTTTATGATTACCCAATCATTATATTCTCTTCAGCTTGTTTAAATTCTGACTCAAATCGCTGTTTTGTTACAAGTGCATAGAGCACGGTGAGGGGCCCTAATTTACCGAACAGCATCGTCGCGATCAACACGAGCTGACCTCCGATGCTAAAGGCAGCCGTATTCGCGCGCGATAACCCGACCGTTCCAAATGCCGAGACAACCTCAAACAGCGCGTTCATAAAGTTCACATCGGGGTCCGTTATCGTAATTATAAAACACGCGATCAGACACCAGATCAATGACAAAAGGACGATTGTCGATGCCCTGCGAGCGATTTCAATCGGAAGACGTCGGTTGAAAACAGTTGTCTCACGTGACCTCACCGCTTCCGTTCTCGTATTGACGAGCAACGCGACAAAAGTCGTCGTTTTTACTCCACCTGCTGTGCCGACGGGCGATCCGCCGATAAACATCAACATGATGACCAGTAGCGCCGAAGCATGCGTCAGCCCCGCTTGTGGGATACTTGAAAAACCAGCCGTCCTTGTTGTCGTCGATTGCATAAAGGCGCTGAGCCACTGAACACCTAATGACTGGTCTTTCATCGTCCCGGGGTTATTTCTCTCGAGAACCCAGAACAAAATCATCCCGCTTACGAGCAAAATTAAGGTTGTCGCGATAACGATTTTCGAGTGTAGCCGGAACTTTTTCCAACGGCGTTTCGTGATGATATCTCGATAGACGGGAAAGCCGATTCCACCCAAAATAACGAGAAGCGAAACGGCCAGAATCACAACGGCATCGGAAGCCCAAGCTTCCATTGATGTCTCCCCCATAATATCGAGGCCGGCATTGCAATATGCGGAAATCGAATGAAAGACGGAATGCCATATCCCCGCCTTCCAACCGAGTTTCGGAACAAACCGCGTGGCCAAGATAGCCGCGCCGATAAATTCAATAGAAAAAGTCGCGATTAGAATGAATCGAATGAGCTTCGCCATGCCGCCCGGTGTCAAGGCGTTTTTCTCCGCGGCAATCGCCAGACGGCTTGACATCGAGATTTTCATATTTAAAGTCATCGCGATGCCGGCGGCCGCCGTGACAATACCGAGACCACCGAGTTGAATGAGGAACAAGATGACGATCTTGCCGAATAGAGACCAGTATGTCGCCGTTGTCACCGTAACGAGCCCTGTGACACAAAGTGATGTTGTCGCGGTAAAGAATGATTCCATAAAACTCCCTGCTTTACCGGTGGCGGTCGCAAACGGCAAACTGAGCAGAGCCGTTCCGATCAGCACAACGATGAGATAAAGAATGGTCATAAGAAGAGGCGGATTCCGCAGAAGCCCCTTGAACCATGACTTGTGTTTGGCACTTAAGCTATTAATAGAATTACCTACCCTCAACGTCTCATGTAGGGCTCAATTATATCACCATCGCCATTAATCGATTAATTGTTCCATCAAGCCTCGTGAATGAATCAAACGATACAGTTCCTGTGGTATATTTTCAACAGGGGTGATCGCTATGGATGAGAAACGCCGTGATGTGAAAAACCGCTGGTTCTATGGTCTCGGGACGGTCGGACGAGACTTCTACTACACGATGGTCAGCATGTATCTCATGTTCTATCTGACCGACATCTTAGAACTCGACGCGACGACCATGTGGTTTGTCACGGGGGCTATGATTCTCACACGCGTCTTCGATGCTTTTAATGATCCTTTTATGGGCGTCATCGTCGATAACACACGTAGCCGATTCGGTCGATTTAAACCGTGGATCGTGATCGGCGCGATTGTCAGTTGTATTTTCTATCTCTTTCTTTTTATCGATTACGGTGTCCGTGGCGTTTCATTCGCTCTCATTTTTCTCGTCGTCTACGTTCTGTGGGAGATCGGTTATACGGCCAACGACATCGCCTATTGGTCGATGATCCCCTCTCTTTCTGAAAACCAGAAAGAACGTGAAAAAGCCGGCTCTATTGCTCGCATCTGCGCCAATGTCGGCATGTTCGCGATGGTCGTCGGCATTGTGCCCATCACACACGCTCTCGGCGAAACAACGGGGAGCATGAAAAAAGGCTACTTTGTTCTCGCCTTGATCGCGATCGGCGCGATGCTCTTGACCCAGAGCATCACGGTCATCGGTGTAAAAGAGGACCGCGGTATTCGCTCTCAGACAGAGAAAACGTCGGCAAAGGAGATGTTTCGCGTCATCTTCCGCAATGATCAACTCCTCTGGACGACGATTGCCATGGCGCTTTTCATGATCGGTTATGTCACGACAACCTCTTTCGGCCAATATTATTTCAAGTACGTTTACGGGAATGAAGAGACATATGCCATCTTCGCGCTGATACTCGGCGTCTCGCAAATCGCAGCCCTCGCCGTCTTCCCACTCTTGAGAAAATTCATGAAACGCCACCGCATTTACACGCTCTCGACTATTTTGATTGTGATCGGGTATATCCTCTTCTTCATCGCGCCTCCGGGGCAGATAGCGGTAATCGCTATCGCCGGCATCTTCCTCTTTGTCGGAGAAGGTTGGATTCAAGTCTTGATGCTGATGTTCATCTCTGATTGTGTTGAGTACGGCGAATGGAAACTCGGTCGCCGCAATGACTCGATCACGCTGTCACTGCAACCGTTCATCAACAAACTTGGAGCGGCAATTGCGAGCGGCATCGTCGGCGCGACGGTCATCCTGTCCGGCATGAAAGTCGCGAAAGGTCCTGAAGATATGACATCGTCGGGGCTCATGCTTTTCAAATCATCGATGATGATCCTGCCTCTCATTATGATCGTCCTCAGCTACATCATCTACCGTCGCTACTACAAAATCGATGAGACTTTCTACGGTCAAATCGTCCATGAGATTGCCGAACGCAAGCAAAACAAAGGATCTTAGATATGCTTCCATTAAGTAAGAACAGCCGTTTGGGCGATATTGTCGATCACCCTGTCGGTCACGATATGTG
>CAZBOM010000104.1:0-5996 GCA_964493375.1 uncultured Mageeibacillus sp.
GGGGTATGATTCTGTGTTGGAGATCAAGAACGGAACGGTGACGCCTTGGCACATCCGTGACTATTTCAGGGAGGCGGTGTGATGATGAAAAAGAAAGACAAAACACCTCGCCAAAAGTTCCCGAACGATCTCAAGAAGACGATCCGAAAGGCGCTCGTGATGCTCGTCCCATCGACGATCCCCGTCGCCATCGGAACAGGTATCAATATCTATTTGATGATCTTGATGCAACGAGTTCTTGACGCCGCCGTCAAAGGTCAATCAGAGGCAATCTCAAGCATTATTCTTCCGTTTTCTATTGGGTTGGCTTTGTTCATCCCCGTTGATTTGCTGATATCTTGGATGAGAGGACTTTACATCCGTCATGCCAACATGCTGATGAAGCAACGTTATATTCAGAGAGTCTTCGATAAAAACATCAGCGAGTTCCAGAGCGAAAATAATGCGCTCTATCTCTCTAATGTCACAAATGATATGAATACGATCGAGCAACGTTTTTATATTTCGATTTATGAAATATTCAGGACAACGATTCGCATCATAGGGGGCGTGATCATCCTCTCGATGGTGAACTGGCTCGTACTCGCGCTGGCGATTCTTATTGGAGTGGTTGTTTTTACCATCGGTATTCGATCAGGGCGATCTCTCGAAAAAGACGAAGGAGAGCGATCTGATTTTCTGAAGCAGTACACCATCTATATCAAGGAGGTTCTCTCGGCGTTTCGTATTGTCAAGAGCAATAACCTTGAGCAAAAGATCGAAGAAGATTTCGGAAGCAGAAGTTTAGATGTTCAGAAAAAAAGATATATCCTCGACAAAAAAGAGACGGTGATTCAGACGATCAATAACGCGATGTTCGGTTTGCTCATCGCCGGTTTGTTGACATGGGCCATGCTCTCTGTTCGTGCCGGTAGCATTACGACGGGCGGTATTCTCCTGATCATTAATGCTTTCGGTATGATCATGGGATCTTTTGGACGTCTTTCGGAATTGTTACCGATGATTACTTCTGAGAGGCCTGTCTTTTTCAAGATGGAAGAAAACCTTGAGAATCGTGAGATGAGTGTCGAGACCGAGGATTTCGATGGCTTGACACGTGATCTCGTATTCGACGACGTCTGCTTCGCTTATGAAGACAACCTAGTGCTCGATCACGCGCGTTTCACAATGAAAAAAGGTGGCAAGTATTTGATGATCGGGCCTTCCGGCGGTGGCAAATCGACGGTATTGCGCCTGATCCGCAAGTATTTCAATCCTGACTCCGGCGCCGTCCTTCTCGACGGAGATAATCTTCGAGATATCAGGCGAGACTCGTATTACCGGCATATCGCGAATGTTGAGCAACACGTATTCCTGTTCGAAGATACTTTGAGAAATAATTTGACGCTTTATAAAAACTATAGCGATGAGGAGATCATGCGCGCGATCGAAGGAGCGGGACTCTCCGATTATCTCGCGGGACTTTCCGACGGGCTCGAGCACATCCTTTATGATAACGGAAAGAATCTCTCCGGAGGTGAGCGCGCTCGCGTGGCGATCGCCCGTGGGCTGATCACGAACGCCGACCTGTTGCTTCTTGATGAAGCATTCGCGAGCTTAGATGAAAATGTCGCGCGTAGCATAGAGAAGACGCTACTCTCCCTCGACGACGTCACTGTCGTCTCGGTGAGTCACGTCATCTTTGCCGACACGGCACCACTCTATGATGCCGTGCTTGAAGTGAAGCGCGGTCAAGTCACCGAACTCGCAACGGCATAGATGCAGCCACCGTTACTCACAGAATTCGCAATACCATCGATGCCGCTGTTTGTCACAGAACACGTAGTGGCTGAGAGGTTGCGGTTTGTTGGAGAGCTCACAATGGCATAGATATCGCCATTGGTTGCAAAACATGCGATAGCGTAGATGTCGCCATTTGTCGCAGAATTCGCAATACCATCGATGCCGCCGTTTGGCACAGAACAACGAAGCGATTCATGCTATAGTTTGAACCGAGGAAAGATGGCATCTTCGCTGTTTTTATTTAAAACGTATAACAAGTAGAAATGAGATGAACGATGGATACGAAAGTCACGACTATTTACGATTACAAAAACATTGAAATACCTAAACCGTTGATCGAGTTGCAACTTCCCGATATGGACGCTTTCGTTGAGATGCAATGCCATGCTCTTGCCGCGAAGCACAGCAAACTCGATTTGCCGGAAGGCACGGAGCATACGCTGACCGATGAGATGGTTCAGGCTGAGAACCTCCCCGGCGTTACAACCGTTGATGAATACCGCGAAGCGTTGCGCCGCGAGGTCCCACTCGTGATCAAATCGGAGCAATCACATATGATTCTCATGAATTATGTGATGCCGCAACTCGTGCAAAGAAGCACGTTTGAAATCAACGACGAAGAAGCGACAAGAGAGAGCAAACGACGCCTCGAAGCGTTTGAGGAAAACGCGAAGAAGCAAGGTCTGACGGTTGAAGAGCTTGGACGCAAAGAGTTCGGCGGCCCCAACATGGACGAAGGTGAAGTGCGTCAATACGTTTTGCACTTAGGACGGACATCTTTCTTGTTCCGCATTTTGGCGCAAGAGTACTTGAAGCAAAAAGGACAAATCTTTGATGTCGCTTCATACGCCGGCTATATCGGTGATCTTGAGAAAGCCTCAGGCATGGAAGAAGACAAAATCCGCGAACTCGTCCCCATCCATGTTTATATGGAAGAAGTCCCGACACTTGTCATGCTTGATGAAATGACGGCTTGGGTGGAACCGCAAATTACGTTTACAACGATTGACACCGCGTCAGAAGAAGCGAACTAGCGATAGAAACATTAATATTAATAGAAAGCAGAACAGCGTTCGAAGAAATTAATTCCGTTAGAAAGCTTATTAGCATCCTTTAGAAAGCTTATTTGCATCGGAAGGAACTTAAAGACCAAGTCGATTGTGACACTCTGACCAACGAGCAAATGAAAAGGACTTGCTGAGGATAATCTCGCAAGTCCTTTTTTGTGCTTAAGTTTCAAACCTGCCGATTACTTGATCGATAGCGCTTTTGTTAAGCGAGCTTAATTCTCAGTTGCTCCAACATATCTGTCGTCATTGAGGCGAGATCGTAGTCCGGTTTCCAATCCCACTCTTCGCGCGCGCAAGAATCATCCATTGAGTTCGGCCATGAATCGGCGATCGCTTGGCGAACGGGGTCTACATCGTAAACGAGTTCAAAATCGGGGAGATGTTTTTTGATTTCCGCCTCCATATCTTCGGGGGCAAAACTCATCGCCGCGATATTAAAAGCATTCCTGTGAATGAGGCGATCGGGGTTGGCTTCAAGCAACATCGAAAAAGCCTTCATGCAATCAGGCATGTACATCATGTCCATTTTTGTGCCCGGGCCGATGTAGCTCTCGTAGCGGTTGTGCAGAATCGCGTCGTAGTAAATGTGAACGGCGTAATCAGTCGTTCCGCCACCGGGGAGCGCTTTATGAGAAATAAGTCCCGGAAGTCGCACGCCACGTGTATCGACTCCAAAGCGAGTGTGGTAATAATCGCAGAGCAACTCACCGGCTACTTTCGTGACGCCGTAAATTGTGTTGGGGCGTTGAATGGTGTCCTGTGGTGTCCGGTCTGCCGGCGTTGTGGGGCCGAATGCGGCGATTGAGCTCGGCGTGAACACTTGAATACCGTTGTCGCGCGCAATTTCGAGAACGTTATATAGACCATTCAAATTGACATTAAACGCGAGTTGCGGTTTGACTTCGCCGACAGCCGATAAGATAGCGGCGAGATGGACAATCGTATCAATTCTATGATTCGAACAAATTTCCGCGATTTTCTTGGCGTCGAGAACATCGAGTTGCTCAAAAGGGCCCCCTTCGATGACTTCGGGAACATCTTTTTTGATGATGTCGGACGCGATAACATTCGCATCACCGTATTCTTTCCGAAAATTGAGTGTTAATTCCGTGCCAATTTGACCGAGACAACCGGTCAGCAAAATCTTTCTCATAAATCCCCTCATTTCCTTTCAAAAGCGCACAAAATAAAATGCATTCGCTCATGCCAAAGTGTATAAACACTTTTCGTATACAATCTTATCACAGAGACGGAAAATATTTGGCGAATTTGCGTTCGGCAATTAAGGAAGATGCTCTGTTTTTTATTCCTTTTCTAAAGAAAATGAAATGATCAAAATTTCTGAATAATTGAATAATTTCGTGGAAAATTTTGTGCATGATCTTATTTCAGAGTGTGTTCCCCTGATATAAAGTGAGACAGAAAAAAAGAAAAGGAGACGACAATGAAAATAAAAAAATTAGTCATTTTACTAATCGTGCTTGCCGTCATGGGCAGTATGGTTGCGTGCAAAACGAAAGACGATAAAACGCCGTCGACACAAACAACGGTGCAAACAAATCCTATTGATACGGAAAACGGCCGTTCAACGACAGGCGGTACGGACGATAATCAAGGAACTTCGACAGATCCCGCAGAGCAAAAAGAGTCAAAGCAAGAAAAACTTGTCAAAGAGTTTGTTTCGATGATTCGTAGTGGTCAAATCGATATGCCCAGGGCGAAGGAGATGCTGATTTTTAAGAGCCATACTTATGTCGAAGATGAGATGTTGAAAAAACAATTAACCGCGAGCCGATCCATTGTTTCGATCAAAGAATTAGCGGATGATTATGAAGTGAAAGACGTCAACCCGCAAGATTCTTATGACACTGTTGTTAAGGATTCTTTGGGAAAAGAAGTGAATTTCAGCGTTGTCCTCGATGATAACGGTCAATATCGAATTTACTTTTCTGATCTTACGGTCAGCGATGTAAAGATCTACGTCCCCCATAAAGCAAAAGTGCTTATCAATGGCAAAGTGGTTCCCGAGACATTTATGAAGGGAACAGAAGGCGACTATAACACAAAAGATATCTACGTTTTGGCGCCGTTCTCGATCAAGAAATGACAGTTGACATTGAGACGGCGAGCTTTGGCAAAGCGACGCTCACCGATACACCAAAATACCAAACGGAGTGGGGTCGTAAAGAGTTCGGAGCCTACCCGGGATTCTCCGGAGAAGAAGAAAGAAAAGCGCACGAGGCGTTGAGAACACTCTGGAATCAACTGGCGACCGCTATTGCAGAAAACAAAGGTGACGATGACATTCGAAAACTCTTTGCGCCTTATGTCTCCGATTCAGACATCCAAATGATTAAATCAATAATGGAACCTGAAGCACCTTACAACCCTAGAATGCTTAACGTTGAAAAATGGGAAGGTGAACAAAGTTTTCCCTGGACCACCGACTCCATTGCGCTCAACGTCAACGTTAAGCGAGATCACTCGCTTTTCAAAGGTGGCAAAGACCGCTACGAATCAACTGAGAACACTTCAGCCGAGCTCTGGAAAAACCCGGAGACAGGCGAATACCTCTTCGGCCGCTTGCTCAAAGACAATCTATTCAAAGCGAAACCATAAAATAATTTTTACTAAAGATTCAACAAAAGATTCAACCAATTGAAACCTCAATAAAGAGCCTTGCAATGCATAAGTCGCAAGGCTCTTCCATATCCACTAAGAGTCGGCCAATGCATAAGTCGCAAGGCTCTTCCGTATCCACTAAGAGCCGGGCAATGCATTAGTCGCAAGGCTCTTCCATATCCATTCCAAATGTGTAACATTTGTTGAATCAACCACTCCAAGAGCCTTGCCATAACGTGCAATTATTGTTGGCGCAGCCACTCCATGAGTCTTGCCATCATGCTATGCTTCTTAACGCTCCAAGAAAATCGAATCGACCTAATTATTCATTATTCATTGAAATCAAATAGACCGCCTTTGCATCGACCTTGTCAAGAATTGCAGCTTATCCAAAACTGTTTTTGTACAAGTTGAAAAAGTAGCCACTTTAGCCTCAATCTTGGCCAGAATTGCAACTTATTCAAATTTATTAGTCAAGTCCTAAATGTGGTGTAAATTCCTCTCACGCAGTACTCCCTAAGT
>CAZBOM010000105.1:0-5994 GCA_964493375.1 uncultured Mageeibacillus sp.
TCGTATTGAGGATATTAAAGGCGAAGTCTCCGATATCGCATGGGGCAGTCAAATTCGATCGTATGTTTTTTGCCCGTACACGATGGTGAAGGATCATCGTACAGACCAAGAGACGGGCGATGTTGACGGTGTCATGGACGGCGATATTGATGATTTCATCAATGCCTGGCTTATTATTGATGCTCAGCAACGTGAATCTCAACGCGAGATTGCTCTCAAGGCTGATCACGGGAATGACGAAAAATGACTGATACGATAGGGAAGCGAATCGCCCTTTTTGGTGGCACATTCGACCCGTTCCATTGTGCCCACAGGCAGGTCATCGAAAGCGCGATATCGCAGTTGCCCGTCGATGCCGTCATGGTCATGCCGCTCGGTCAGGCGCCACACAAGGACAGACGCATTAGTTTGGCGGCTTTTCGTTACGAGATGGCACGACTCGGAATCATGGGTATAGCGAAAGCAATCGTATCGGATGATGAAATAAAGACACCGGGCGATGACTACACTTATGAAACAGTGCTTCGACTACAAGATCAACTCCAACCTTCTCAGATTTACATCATTGGCGGCTCGGATATCTTGTTTGCTATTGATTCTTGGTATCGCGTACAAGATTTATTGAGAAAAGTCACGCTGTCAATTGTCAGAAGAGGTGATGATGACCTCGACGCGATAGAGTTAAAAGCAAAAGAGACAACGACTCGTTATGGAGCTAACATCGTATATTTTGATATGCCCGCGTCCTCTCAATCATCAAGCCATATTCGATCAGCTCTTAAAAAAGGTGACAACATTTCAGGATTATGCCCGCTTGAAGTCGAGTCGCTTATCAATCGCCATCAGCTTTATTCGTTTTCACACGTTTATGCCGCAATAAGCGATGACGACTGGGGGTGGTTAATGGAGATCCAATCGTTCAGTTGGCCATACCTCTCGCAAAAGCGACGCCTTCACTCTGCGTCTGTCGCCCATTATGCCGCGAAACTGGCGTTTTTATATGAAGTCGATGTGGCGAAAGCTGTGGCCGGCGGGTTACTTCACGATATCGCGAAAGAGCTCCCTTTAAGCGAGCAAGTTGACATGGCGAATCGTTTCAACAGATTGAGCGACATAACGATGGCTGATCTATCAGATGAATTGATGCATGGGCCTGCGGCTGCCGGTATAGCCTTCACGCGGTTCAACATCTCGGACAAGAATCTCCTCAATGCCATCGCCTTTCATTCGACGGCAAGGCCGGGCATGGGTAAACTGGAGCAAATTTTATTTCTTGCCGACAAGATCGCTTATGATCGGACATTCTCTCGACTTGAACCTATTCGCACGTTAGCGGAGAGTGGGGAACTAGACAAAGCAGTCAAACTTTGCCTCGAAGAGATTTTTCAAGCTCTTCATACAAAAGGCATTAAATTAAATCATATGAGTACCGCGGCGTATAAAGAGTATTGACCGGCTAACGATTATAGGCAATTCTTTTAGGCGAGAAAGACGGTTGATTCGTGGTATAGTTGGAACGAGTAGTTGACACATAGCGTTCGAGATCTATGTGAGTACTCAAAAATAGTATTGAAGGCGTGTATCAAGCCATATGACGTGGATACTGCCTTTGCAGCTAAAATAAGATGCTTTATATGAAGCACACGAAACGGGAGGTTCGATTGAAGGAAAAGACTATTCTGGGCAATGGCGATCTGTCAGATGAAATGCTCGTGGATGAACGTATTGAAAAAATGAAGCTTGAAGAAGTGGATCAGTTCACAGCTGTTGTCGTTGAAGCTCTGGAAGATAAAAAAGCTGTTGATATTGATGTACTGAAAGTGACGACGAAAACGACGTTGGCCGATATGTTTGTAGTCGCTACAGGAACGTCGAGCACGCACATTAAGACACTGGCTGATGTTGTTGAAGAGAAGTTAAAAGAGGTACATGGTCTACATCCAAGTCATGTGGAGGGGCTCGATGCTCGCAATTGGGTGTTGCTTGATTACGGCGATTTAGTTATTCATTTGATGTTGGAAGAAGATCGCCTATTCTACAATCTTGAAAGTTTATGGAGAGTTGATAAGCATCACTGATTGGAACCGATTCGATCCATCACAATAGAATTTATATAAGACAGTTTAGTTTTAAAAGACGCGTGTCGTTCGATCAACGGACACGCGTCTTTTTTCTTCCAAAATGACTGAAGGCGTAAGCTAAAGCTCGTTCGATGTGATTATTTCATATCCTTTCATCCGATAATGTGACGTTGAGATGGAGGATGAATGAGTGAAAATGAGCCGTCGTCATCATTCAAAAGCGAGAAGAGGGAAGACCACGAGAGGACCTATTGTCTTTTTCACGATGGTGGTTGTTCTTTCCGCGACTATTCTTGTCTTGACTGCTCGCCGTCCCTCAGGGCGAAATTTTATCATTACGCCAGAAAGCCACCCAAAAACAAGCCAGTCAGTGTGTTCGCCATCAGAAGTCGTGACCATGAAGATGATCCCTGTTCATATCGATGGCGCGATTGAAAATCCCGGTGTTTATTATGTCTCGGAAAATACATTGCTATTTGATCTTGTCACAAAGGCAGGAGGTTTTGCCGAGGATGCTGACAAGTCAAGTTTTAATCTCGCCATGCGACTGGAAGCCCACATGAAAATATACGTGCCCCGCATCGGAGAAGTTATGAATCAAGAGCCTGTGCAAGGTCAAAATCAGGAAGAGAGAGCGGATCGAAAAATTGACTTGAACGATGCGACAAAAGAGTTACTTGAGTCTTTGCCGGGGATCGGACCTGCGACGGCGGATGCCATCATCACGTATCGAGAATCGAATGGTCCTTTCAAGGCAATAGAAGATCTGATGCTTGTTCCGGGGATAAAAGAGGGGAGATTCGCAAGGTTGAAAGACAAGCTCGTCGTTTTGTCTCCTTAACGAATGTAACCAACAAATTAAACGATGTCGTTTAAGACCATATCGATATGATCGTTATTACGTGAGCCAAGTTTTTCTCATTTGACATTTTGGTACTTTCAAAGTAGAATCTCAAAGGTATCGGGGTGTGGCTCAGGTGGTAGAGCGCTTGGTTCGGGACCAAGAGGCCGCAAGTTCAAGTCTTGTCACTCCGACCATGTTAAAGAGGCGCAGCGCGCCTCTTTTTTATTGTTTTGCGTGCGCTATCTCAGATTATTCTTTGCGTCCAGAAGTTGTTATTTTCGCTTTTGACAAAGGCTTCTATGCTAAACTAAACATCAGTTAAGTTGTGTTTTCGGAGGTTAAGATGGGCTATTACGATGAAGTGTTTCGTGCGAATTGTCGCGATATTCTCGACCATGGATTCAGCGATGAGGACTTGGAAGTGCGTCCTCGTTGGGAGGATGGAACGCCGGCACATACGTTGAAACGCTTCGGTATCATCAATCGTTATGATTTGACAGAGGAATTTCCGATCACGACATTGCGGCGCATGTACTATAAGAACGCGATCGATGAGATTTTATGGATATGGCAACAAAAATCGAACCGAGTCTGCGATCTGAATTCAGGTATTTGGGATCAGTGGTGTCTTGATGACGGTACGATCGGAAAAGCGTACGGTTATCAATTAGCACAGACATACGAGTACCCGGAGGGTAGATTTGACCAAGTTGATCGCATCCTATATGAGTTGAAACATAACCCAAGCTCACGACGCATGATCACCAATCTATATAACTTCTCTGATTTACAAGAGATGGCTCTCTATCCATGCGCCTATAGCATGACTTTTAATGTGACGGGGAACAAACTCAATGGCATACTCAATCAACGTTCGAACGACGTGCTGGTAGCGAACAATTGGAATGTCGTTCAGTATGCTATATTGCTCGTCATGTTCGCGCAAGTGTCGAACCTTGTTGCCGGAGAGCTTGTCCATGTGATCGCCGACGCACACATCTATGATCGCCACATTCCGATTGTCAGAGAATTAATCGAGCGGCCGGCGTATAAAGCGCCGAAGTTGGTTGTTGATCCCGACATTAAAAATTTCTACGACTTTGAAGTATCAAGTTTTGAGTTTGAAGGATACGAGCACGGGCCGACTATTAAAGGGATCCCGGTCGCGACATAATCGCATATGACTCTCTCGGCGCGTCTGAGATCATCTGAAAGATTGAAGACCTTATGGGGTAAATACGAAACTATTTAGAGCATGAGATACTAAGATCGCGACCTTTGAGATTGCGTATAATAAATGAAGTGTATCAAAATGAATGATTTAGGTAGGTGAACATGACATGATTGCAATCGTCGCGTGTGACGCTGAGTGGGGAATCGGATGTGATGGCTGCCTTCAGCAACGAGTAAGTTCAGATCTTCGACGTTTCAAAGCGTTAACCATGGGGAAGGTTGTCATCTATGGTCGACGAACGCTCGATACTTTTCCCGGCAAGAAACCGCTTCCCGGACGAATCAATATTGTTCTGAGAACGCGCAAAGAGATCTGCAAAGAAGGGTGCGAATATGCCAAGAATATTGAAGAACTGATGCAACGCCTTCGCGCCTTGAAGCAAGAGGGCTATCATGACAACGATTTTATTGTGATCGGTGGCGCGATGGTCTACAGGCAATTACTTCCATACTGCGATAGCGTGTACGTTACGCAGTTTGCTGAGTCATACGATGCCGATTGTTGGTTTCCCAATCTAGATAAATCACCTGATTGGTATCTCGATTCTTGTGGCCAATGGCTGGAAGACAATAAGATACGGTTTCGATATTTAACGTACCGGAGGCAAGGAATCGCCTGATAGATGAAAGCAGGTCTTTACGATGAAACTCATAAATGAACAATCGTTTCAACTCGAGTTGTGTCACTTAAAAGACGCGGCTCGTTACCGTGCGCTGGCCGGCCAAAATCTCGAGAATTTACCAATCCGTGTGTGGCGAGATAAACTCGCCTCACTCTCACAGCAACAAACGGCTGTTTATTTTATTATCCGTGATGGTGTCGATATTGGCTACGCGCTGTCTCTATCTCCATTTGATTCTCTGTACTGGAATTTAGTGTATCTATCGATTCAAGATCAACATCAAGATCGAGAAGTTGTCGCGCGTGAAGTCGCAAAGCTACTCTTTAAAAGGCATGACATGCTCTATCGAATCGACATGTATTACTTTGAACAACAAAACGACGGTGATGCGAGCACATCATTGGCTGACGAAGTGGGTCGTGAGAAAGGCTTGTTCTCCTTAACAGCCGATACGTCTCATCTCACATTTTACGCCCCTGAGCTTTGCAACCGACAAGTATCATTTATGCCATGGCCCTTTGGCTATCTCGCCATCATGACAAACGAAGCGAGAGATAAAATCGAGTCAATCGAATTTGTAAGAGGTAATACCGAGAGTTTATGTGATCGCGTTAAAATGGCAGCCGCTTTTGCCGGATTGATTGATTCAGAGGGCAAAGTAATCGAAGGAAAAGAAATACACTCCTCGATTGATGAAGCTGAAGTGCTCGTGAAAGCTCGCGACGAACTGGCGGCTTATCTAGAGACGGGGAGCGAGCCTTCCGTTGATTACGAGTTTCCAGAGGGCACGTTGTTTCAACAACGCGTTTGGGAGGAGACGGCGAAAATTCCATTTGGTTCAGTCAAGACATATTCTGACATCGCGCTCCTTATTGAACCTGATCAAGTGAAAGCGGGACGTTTAGCGCGCGCCGTCGGACAAGCGCTCGGCGCTAACCCGCTTCCGATCATTATTCCTTGTCATCGTGTGATCGGAGCTAATCGCGATTTGACAGGTTTTTCCGGTGGTGTCGATATTAAAGAACACTTGTTGCAAATGGAAATGTGGAAAATAGGGGACCGCGAAAATTCAGTCAATAGGGCGAATGAAGCGGGCAATTAGTTTTTCAATGAGGAATTTTACACGGTAAAAAAATATTACCTTGACATTGGCCATGTCGCTTGGTAGAATCAGTGAGATGTTTTCGGGGAGCTTACGGTGGAATTAGCTCAG
>CAZBOM010000106.1:0-508 GCA_964493375.1 uncultured Mageeibacillus sp.
GTCGCATAGAGAATTTACACGAGTTTAGATTGTACTTTTTATTGACAGAGTACCAAAGCCGCTGATCGAAAAGATAAGCAAACACTTCCCCCGCAAGTGTAGTCAGTCGTTCTTCTTTAGCAAGGTAAGTAACAGCTTTTGAAGCTAGCGACGAGAGTCGAGTCGAATAGATATCCTAAACGTAGTAAACAATTCGGCTCTGACGTTATAATGATCAGAACAGCCACTCCACTTGTATTGATCGCGTTTACCTAAAGTGACGTGATATAGTAATAAAGATATGAATGACCAGAAAGAAGGTATATACAATGACAGATAAAAAAAGAATTATCACGCTTCCGACACGTGAGTTGATCGACGCTGACTGCCACGATGGTTGTGGCGAATGCCAGACATCATGCCAGTCTGCTTGCAAAACATCTTGCGGCGTGGCAAATCAGCCTTGTGAGCAAGAGCGCTAATGGTCGCGGCACTATTTGTTGAGGTCTAACGCAAGTAGGCACCGTTT
>CAZBOM010000106.1:608-5917 GCA_964493375.1 uncultured Mageeibacillus sp.
GTTTTTGGATCTAAGCAAAAAAACGCAAACAATGCAAAGCAAACGTCTAAAACAAGTAGACACCGTTTGTTTTTGGATCTAAGCAAAAAAACGCAAACAATGCAAAGCAAACGTCTAAAACAAATAGACATTCTTTGTTTTAAACTAGAAGCAAGGACAAATTGTATTTGTTTGTGATCGGCGATGAGGTCGCGGACAGATTTTCTTGCGTAATACTTTGAAAACACTCGCGAAATCGAGATGCGAAGGCTTTGTACGGCATATTCATTTCTAACCACTGAGGCACATGATTCATCAATACAAGTTAAACGACTATAACATCGTGCTTGATGTTGACAGCGGTAGCATTCATCTCGTAGACGATCTCGTCTACGAGATTATTTCATTGTTTGAAAAAACAGATCTTGATGGTGTGATCGAGGCGCTTTCCGATCGTTTTGAGGCGGATGAGATTCGATCGGCGTATGAAGACGTTCGAGAACTGAAGGATCAAAGAAAGCTTTTCTCGCAAGCGGAACACCGAGTACGACTTTCCGAGCCTTCTATTCGAAATGTTGTCAAAGCACTCTGTCTCAATGTAGCGCACACTTGTAATCTCGACTGTTCCTATTGTTTCGCCGGACAAGGCAAGTACAAAGGGGAGCAAGCGTTGATGCCTCTAGAAACGGGAAAGCGTGCGATCGATTTTCTGATTGAAAACTCCGGTTCGAGGCGAAACTTGGAAGTCGATTTTTTCGGAGGTGAGCCTCTTTTAAATTGGCAGATGGTCAAAGATGTCGTCGCGTATGCTCGATCAATCGAAAAGGATCATGGGAAGCATTTCCGTTTCACACTAACGACCAACGGCGTTTTGATCGACGACGATGTCATTGAGTTCACGAATCGCGAGATGGACAATGTTGTGCTGAGTCTCGATGGCCGTCAACATGTGCACGATCGTTTCCGTGTCGATATCGGTGGCAAAGGAAGCTATGATCGCGTCGTGCCGAAGTTTCTTGAGCTCGTCCGTCGACGGAATCGCGGCACTTATTATGTGCGCAGCACCTATACACATCTCAATACGGACTTCTTGAACGATATCCTGCATCTGCTCGATCTTGGTTTCCGTGAGATCAGCATGGAGCCGGTCGTCTGCCCACCGGATGAGCCGTACGCGCTGACGAAAGATGATATGCCCATTATCCGAGAACAATACGAAAAGCTTGCGGTGGAGATGCTCCGTCGTGAACGCGAAGGCGATCCGTTTGAGTTCTACCATTTCATGATCGATCTCGAGCACGGCCCCTGTATATACAAGCGGATAACTGGTTGTGGTTCGGGAACGGAATATCTCGCCGTCACGCCGACAGGCGATCTCTACCCTTGTCATCAGTTCGTCGATAATCCCGCTTTTCGCATCGGAAATATCTGGGACGGTGTGACGGACCTAGAACTCCAAAACGAATTTCGACAATGCAATGTATTTGCGCGTGAGGCATGCCACGATTGCTGGGCGAAACTCTATTGCGCCGGAGGTTGTGCTGCCAACGCTTTTCACGTATCGGGTAGTTTGCTCGGAACAGATACCTACGGTTGCGAGCTCTTTAAAAAACGCATCGAATGCGCCATCATGATGAACATCGCGAAAATGGTGGAATCATTACCTTAGATCTCTTCCTAGAGATTTCCCGGTTACTTCACATCTATACAAAGTGGAGCAGTAGCAACCGCGAAACCCGAGAAAGGTTTTGGGTGGCTTTCGCATAGACAAATAGGCGCCGTAACATCCACGAAATCTGACTGGGGTTTTGAGTGGATTCCGAATATACAAAGTGGAGCAGTAGCAACCGCGAAACCCAAAAAAATCGCCCAAACTTTCGTTCAGGCGATTTTTTGATTTATAGAGTAAATCGTACTTACGCGAATCTTGGTAAGACGGCGGTCCAGCCGTGTTTGTCTTCGGCGGTCTGGCGTTGGATGGCGTTGAGCGTGTCGTAGAACATCTGTGCCATGGGGCCGATCTCTTTATTGTTGATGATGATTGATTTGCCCATGTATTGGAGTTCGCCGACAGGTGAGATGACGGCGGCGGTGCCGGTGCCGAACGCTTCAGAGAGTCGACCTTCGGCGTGTGCCTCGTACAGTTCTTCGACGCCGACGCGGCGCTCTTCGACTTCAATGCCGCGCTCTTTGGCAAGGGTGATGACGGAGTCGCGCGTGACACCCGGCAGGATTGTGTCGCCGAGTTCAGCGGTGACGATTTTGTCGTCGATGACAAACATCATGTTCATCGCGCCGACTTCTTCGACATATTTCTGCTCGCGACCGTCGAGCCACAGGACTTGGTTAAAGCCTGCGTCCATCGCTTCTTTTGTTGCCTTAAAGCTCGCGGCGTAGTTTCCGCCCGTCTTCGCGCGTCCCATACCGCCTTTGACGGCACGGACATAGCGCTGCTCGATGCGGATTCGAATAGGTTTCATTCCCTCAGGGTAGTAAGAACCGGTAGGAGAGCAGATTACGAAATAGATGAAGCGTGACGCGGAGTGAGCTCCGAGGCTGCTTCCATCTGAAATCATTGTCGGGCGAATGTATAACGAAGTGCCTTCACTGCTCGGAACCCAGTCTCGGTCGAGATCGACTAGACGAGAGATGGCTTCCACTTGGAAATCTTCATCGAGCGCCGGCATACAGATGCGGTCAGCGCTACGGTTCATGCGGCGCGCGTTGTCTCTGAGGCGGAAAGATCCGATTTCTCCATCTGCCAATTTGTAGACTTTCGTTCCTTCAAAAATCTCTTGTGCGTAATGGAAGATAGGTGATGCGGGATCGAGGCACAGCGGGCCATACGGTACGATGCGCGCATCGTGCCAACCCTGTCCCTCATCATACTCGACGATAAACATGTGGTCGGAGAAAGTTCTCGCAAACCCCAGTTTACTTTCATCAATCGGTTTGTCTTTCGGGTTTTGTGTCTTCGTAATGGTAATGTCCATGGTTTATCCTTTCTCGAACCAATCTGTCGTGGGAGGCAGACAAAGTCGTGTTGCCTATAGTAGATATTTTTGAGAGGCACCAGTTGCGTCGCACATTTTAGCGCCTAATTCCATCTACCGAAGTAGAAAATTGTTGGGCAGGGGAGCGTTCAGTTGGAAATGGCGCGCGGTACCCCTCGCTTCCCGCGCGCCGCTGAGTAGGTTATCGGTTTATCACAGGCAAGAGCATGCGGCTCCACGTTGGAGAGCGATCTCGTTCAGTTCAACGAGGTGCGCTTTTTTGCCGGTGAAGATATTTCTGAGCATATCGACGACTGTTTCGAATTTTAGAAACTTAGTCGCTTCGATATAGGCACCGAGCATCACCATGTTGGCGACGCGCATGTTGCCGAGCTCGGATGCGATTTCAAGAGACGGAACGTAGACAGCTCTCACGTCATCGCGTTTTACTTTTCGCTCAACGATAGATTGGTTGACGAGAATGAGTCCACCCGGCTTGACCATCGGCTCAAATTTGTCGAGTGACGGCTGATTCATCGCGATGAGCTCGCTTGGCTCGAGAACGATCGGCGAGATGATCTCTGTATCGGCGATGACGACGCTGCAGTTCGCGGTGCCGCCGCGCATTTCCGGTCCGTAGGAAGGAAGCCAGCTGACGTTTAAGCCCTGTGCCATTGCGGCTTCTGACATCGTGGTACCGATAGACATGACACCTTGGCCACCAAATCCGGCCACTATGATTTCGTTATAAGCCATCTTACGCCTCCTCTTTTGTGATGTCTTTGTACACGCCGAGCGGGAAGACGGGCATCATGTTTTCGTTCAGCCACTCGAGTGCGTTCACCGGTGTCACACCCCAGTTTGTCGGGCATGTCGAGAGAACTTCAACCATGGTGAAGCCGCGGCCTTCCAGCTGTAATTCGAACGCTTTCTTGATGGCGCGTTTCGCCTTCATGATGTTCGGCGGCGATACGACGGTGACGCGCTCGATGTAGGCAGCGCCGTCGAGTGTCGCGAGCATCTCCGCCATGCGGATCGGTGAGCCGGCATGGCTCTGGTCGCGTCCGAGTGGAGCGGTTGTGGCGCGTTGGCCGACAAGCGTCGTTGGCGCCATCTGGCCGCCCGTCATACCGTAAATGGCATTGTTGACGAAGATGGTGGTGATATTTTCTCCGCGCATGGCGGCGTGAACGATTTCTGCCGTTCCGATCGCCGCGAGGTCGCCGTCGCCTTGGTAGGTGAAGACGACGTTGTCGGGGAGAACGCGCTTAACGCCTGTGGCGACGGCCGGAGCTCGACCGTGGGCCGCTTCCTGCATATCGCAATTGAAATAGTCATAAGCGAAAACGGAACATCCGACGGGAGCGATCCCGATCGTTTTGCCGAGGACGCCTAATTCCTCCAATGCTTCCGCGACGAGTTTATGAATGACACCGTGCGTACAGCCCGGGCAATAATGCGTCTCAACATCGGTGAGACCTTTTGATTTTTGATAAACAATAGCCATGTCTCTTACCTCCCCAACGCTTTCTTGGCAGCTTCCGCGACTTCACGAGGTGTCGGGATGACGCCGCCCGCTTGTCCTACAAAGGAGACGGGCTTGACTCCGCTGACGCCGATGCGAACGTCATCGACCATCTGTCCCGTGCTCATTTCGACGGTGACAACAGTCTTGACGCTTTCTTGCGCAGCCGCTTCGTGCAGAGCTTCATACGGATACGGCCAGACCGTAATCGGGCGGAAAACGCCGGCTTTGATGCCTTCTTCTTCGAGGAGTCTGGCGGCTGCGCGAGCGAGTCGAGCCGGTGTTCCGTAAGCCACGAAAAGAACTTCCGCTCCTTCAGCGTCGTTGATTTCGTAACGCTGCTCATTCTCGATGATGCGCTGGTATTTTGCTTCTAAGCGGCGGTTGTGTTCATTACACGCGTCGGGATCGATGAACAGTGAATTGATGATATTCGGTTTGCGCTCACCTTTTGTTCCCGTTGTCGCCCACGATTTGGCGGGGAGATCTTCCGGCGAGAGAGCCGGTCTCTTCCACTCGACCGGTTCCATCATCTGTCCGATCATGCCGTCGAGAAGCATCATGACGGGGATGCGGTATTTGTCGGCGAGCTCGAAGGCCTCTTGCATCAAGTCGACGACTTCTTGGATATTGGCCGGGGCGAAGACGATCAGACGGTAGTCACCGTTTCCGCCGCCGCGCGTGGCTTGGTAGTAATCACCTTGCGCCGGTTGAATCGTGCCGAGTCCCGGTCCGCCGCGCATAACGTTGACGATAACGCCCGGCAGTTCCGCGCCGCACATATAGGAGATGCCTTCTTGTTTGGGGCTGAT
>CAZBOM010000107.1:0-5828 GCA_964493375.1 uncultured Mageeibacillus sp.
CTCCTTGCTGACGTCACTTACTTGACGAATCCTTATGAAATAAACAATGTGAAACTCGAGCGATCGGCGTCGCTTAACATGGAGGCGACACCACCAATCTTCACGCCATCCAAAAGCTCTTCTTCTTTGAGCCCCATCACATCCATGGTCATCTGACAAGCTGTCATTTCGATATCGGGATTCGCGGCCGCCTCTCGGACAAGTTCCTCAAGCGATGAAATTCCTTTGTCCTTCATGACTTTACGCATCATCTTCGGAGCCATACCCATCATGTTCATCTGAGAGAGACCCATTTTCCTTGTCCCGCGCGGGATCATACCGGCGAACATTTTGTCCATAAACCCTTTTTTAAGTTTGACCCGAAAATCTTTGCGAAGCGTGCTCAAACCCCAGAAAGTAAAGAACATGTGCACTTTATCACCCATTGCCGTCGCACCGAGCGCGATAATGAAAGCTGCCATCACTTTGTCGAAGCTGCCACTGAACAAAATAATCGTCTTATCCTTGCTCTTCGGGTCACCGCTCGTCACGATGCCTTCAGAAGATGCCGACACCAAGGCGGAACTGCCATCCAACCCTTTTTGAATCGTCGCCGTGTATTGCCCCTTCGATTGTTCGGTCGCGATGAGCGTGTTGCCGGTATTGGCACACCAACTGATGATATCGCGCGCGAATCCAGGATCTGTCGCGATGACTTTTACTTGCTCGCCATCCTCCAACTCCTTGACTATTTTCCCCACTTCAACAATGGGACCGGGACAACTGAGACCGCAGACATCGAGCAATTTGATTTCTTTATTGGCATTCGGCGTTGAAGCAGCGCCCATTTGTTCGTTCATAGTTGCCTCACTATTCTTTTGCTGTTGACACGCGTCACGAGCGAGAATGACATAACTCCTCAACCCGCCAAGTAAATTGCGCACTTGAAAACCGTTCTGTTTCAGTATTCTCTCGGCGATATATCCTCGTAGCCCGACGGCGCAGAACGTTACATAAACTTTGTCGCGATCAAGCTCATCCAAGTGTTCGCGCATTTCGCTGAGCGCCATCCATTGCGCATTCGGTAACGTTCCCGTCAATAATTCGGGCTCTTCTCTAACATCAAGTAATTGATAAGCGTCGGGATTGGATAAGTATTCGTCGACCGTAAGAGGTTCCGTGTATCCTCGGAGGATATTGTCGGCGACAAAGCCTGCGTAGTTAACGGGATCCTTCGCCGCTCCATATGGCGGCGCGTATGCGAGTTCCAACCGGGCAAGATCTCGCACATTTCCCTTGAAATGAATGGCGGAAGCGATCACATCGATTCTCTTATCGACGCCTTCATAACCTGCGATTTGCGCACCAAGCACACGACCATCTTTCGCGAAAATCAATTTCAATGTCATGGGTAGCGCACCCGGGTAATAACCGACATGGTGCATCGGATGAATGAGAGCGACAAAATAATCGACACCGTACTCCATCCCCGCTCGCTTAAGCGCTTTTTCATTCGCGCCGGTCGATGCGGCTGTCATATCAAAAACTTTCGCTACACTCGTCCCGATGCTCCCTTGGTAAGGTTCAACCGTCTCTTCAGATAAAAGATTGGCGCAAGCGAATCGACCCTGCCTGTTCGCCGGTCCGGCGAGCGGAATAGCCGTACGCCCACCTAAAATAGGCTCATCGACTTCAACCACGTCGCCCACTGCAAAGATGTCGGGATCCGACGTGCGCATCGCCTCATCTGTCACAACATGACCACGAGGGCCAAGTTCAAGTCCCGCATCTTTCGCGAGCTGGTTGTTCGGCCTAACACCAATCGACAAGAGCGTCATGTCGGTCTCAATTGTCGACCCGTCGCTCAGTCGCACGATCGCCCCTCCGTCCGTGATCGCCTCTACTCCTCTTCCTAGCAGCAGTCGAACGCCTTTGCTCGCGAGATGTTCTTCCAAGATTCTTGCCATATCGCGATCAAAGGGTGGTAAGATCTGATCCATGAGCTCGACGAGCGTGCATTCAATACTGCGTTCCGTGAGATTTTCTACCATCTCCAGACCTATGAAACCACCACCGACAACGACCGCTTTTTTCGGCTTCCTCTCCTCGATGAAGTGATAGATCTTATCGGTATCCGGGATTGTCCAGAGCGTGAAAACATTGTCAAGGCCAACGCCTTCCATGGGTGGCACGAAAGGAGATGAACCGGTCGACAAAAGAAGTTTGTCGTACCGTTCCTCATACGTTTGACCCGACTCAAGGTTCTTCACCGTGACTGTTTTGCGGTCGCGGTTTATCGCGACAACCTCTGACTTCGTACGAATCTCCAAGCCATATTTCGCTTCAATTTCTTCTTTTGTGGAAACAAAAAGAGCCTCGCGTCTCGCGATGACTCCTCCTAAATAGTACGGTAATCCGCAATTGGCAAAAGAAACATATTCGCCTCTTTCTAACAACAGGATGTCCGCATGTTCTGACAAGCGTCGCATTCGCGCCGCTGCCGTTGCGCCACCGGCTACACCACCGACAATGACTATCTTCATGGTAGGCCTCCGTATCTTTAACATAGTATGATTATCATATCACGTTAAAGGATTAACAGGTGAATTGTACCTCCCTTTTAATTAGACATTTTGTAACCCTGATTAACATGTGCAAAGGTGTGAATGACTTACGCTGTTTCGTTCCTTCGATGTTAAATCTATCAAGTTTAAAAGGTTAGTACGCTTTCTTAAAGAGCAATTTTATTGCATAGTGAGAGTAGGTTTTTTGTAGCATTAGAGATGTATTGATTTGTTTTGCAGCAAGCGAGTATTGTTCTTTTCATAAGAGATGAGGAAAAGGAGAAAACAGATATATCTGCATCAGCAGGTGGAATACTTTTTATAATTTGTTCTGGAATTAGAGCGGCTCCAATCCCTGCGCAAGCCATATGCCAAGCAGTTGTCGATTGAGGGACATTCAAGCGAGCACAAGGCTTGATCTTTTCTTCTTGGAAAAGAGCGATTGCCTGATCGAAAAGACGATCTCCTGGCATTAGTGCAATAAGCGGAATGTCATTAAGTAGAGATAGAGATGTAAGAGGTGGTGTTTGTGTTTCTCCTCCTAAAACATCTAACGGGATAGCGTGCGTTGTAATCATCGAAATGTCCAAGAATTTGTTTGGAATGACCCAGTAAAGATTTTCGTGCAATACAGGTATCTGCATAGCGAAATCGATGTTAAGCTTGTTTGCGTAAAAGGCTACATCATATACATCATCCAAAAATTCCCTTACGACCTCACTACTACTCTTTTCTGTGAGTATAATCTTTATATTAGGATAAAGATCCATAAACTTGTTAATAATTGGCGGCAACACACAAGTATTGACATAATGAGTCGTACCAATATAGAGATCACCAACATTCAGTTCCAACAGGTCAACAAGTTCAGCTTTCATTCTGCGTTCATCATGATAAATTTTTTTGATATTGCGGATAATAATTTTTCCAGCAGGAGTCGGCTCAAACGGATGTTTCCTCCGATCAAAGACCATAGCTCCTAACTGGTTTTCGAAATTTTTTATAGCAATACTTAGAGCTGGCTGAGTAACATGTAGTTTTTCAGCTGCCTTTTTGAAACTTCCAGTTTGATGAATAACATAAATATATTCATAGATTCGCTCCATAGTAACTCCTCCATTAATTTTATTTATTTAAAATAAATAAATTATAATTGACTTTATATTTCATCAACAATACAATCAAATTAACCTAAAAATGTCAATCATTATTATCTGAATTGTTCAAAATATCACATTAATGGCTTGTTAAGGTTTTTTGAATAAACAGATAAATGCAGAAGTGCTCACTTAGAGAGGAGAAAACCTACCATGGAAAACAAGAAGAAATTCTCCATTCCCAAGGGCTACCGCCTTCCTTTGATTCTGCTATGCAGTATTATTCTAGGATCGGTGCTCGGCTTAGTGTTCGGAGAAAAAATATTATGGATTAAGCCAATCGGAAAGATATTCATAAACCTATGCTTCACCATTGCGGTACCTACCGTGCTGTTTTCAATAATTAGTTCAGTATCGCGAATACAGACAGCGGGGCGGTTAGGCAAGATCCTCAGATACGCAATTCTGATCTTCGTCTTGACAGGTATTTTAGCGGGCATTCTGATGATTTTCTATTGCCAAGTTGTGAATCCAGGCAAGGGTATTGAGAATATTGCACCTATATCTAACGCTGAAATCTCTGATTTCAGTCTATCAGATCGTATAGTTGAGACGATTACTGTGACCGATTTTCCAAACCTGTTCTCCAGATTGCACATGTTACCTCTTATCATTGCTTGTCTTCTGATAGGTATCGTATTAAGTAAAATGGGAGACAAAGCTGAGCCTGTCCGTAACATTATGGATGTGTTCGCTGAGCTCACGATGAAAATTGTCCAAGGTATCATGAAATATGTAGCCCCAATTGGCTTGGTTGCCTATTTTGCTGCCCTGATTGCAAACCTTGGCCCAAAGCTTCTCAGTTCGTACGCTCGTGTAACTCTTCTTATATACTATCCCCTTGGTATAGTCTACTTCTTCGTTGCCAACTTTATCTTCGCTTATATATCTGGAAGATTACCTGGTGTCAAAGCATTTTTTTCTCGCATCTTCCCCGTTGCAATAACAGCTTTTGGCACCCAAAGTTCCATTGCGGCAATGCCTAGCAACTTAGCTGCAGCTCAAGAAATCGGTGTTCCAAAAGATATTCGAAGTGTGGTCATTCCTCTTGGTGCAACCGCGCACATGGATGGTGCGGTTATGAGCAACATCCTCAAGATTGCCATGATGTTTGCAATTACGGGCAGATCTTTTACTGGTATTGCTACTTGGGGAAGTGCAATACTAATATGTGTGCTTTGTGGTGTCGTGACATCTGCAATCCCTGGCGCAGGCATGATTGGGGCTGTCATTATTATGGATTTCTTCGGTTTCCCCGCTGAACTTTTCCCCATTATAGCTTCACTGACTTTCCTTGTAGATCCTATGTCCACTATGATAAATTGCACAGGTGATTGCTCTGCCAGCATGCTTGTTTCTAGAAAAGTAGAAGGCAGAGACTGGATGAAGTTAAAGCTTACTGCAAACGAAGAAAAAATCATGTAATAAACTTTTAATTTTGTTGAGGGCTTCCACTAATTTTAGTGGGGCTCTAAGGTTGGAAAGGAAACCTTATGTCAATGGCGGAGCTCTTGGAAACTGTCATGGTAATCTGCTTTGGTATTTCTTGGCCCAGTTCGATTCTAAAATCCTATCGCAGTCGCACAAGTAAAGGCAAAAGCTTGTCTTTCCTTTGTATAATTGCTGTAGGTTACTCATCAGGCATTATGTGGAAAATGTTGGAATACCGTGCAACGGGAATATTTAAATACATGTCCTTTCTCTATGTGATAAACCTGCTGATGGTTCTGACAGACATTGCTCTCTATTTCAGGAATAGAAGATTAGATTCTCAGAATGGGAATTATAAATGAAAGGAGTCAATATGTATCCGTTTCATAAGGAAATTAGCAAATATATTGAGGAAAACCGCAAGTTGATACTAGACATGTTCCGTACTCTAGTAAATATGGAAGGACACTACAAAGAAAAATCACAGGTTGAAAAGGCTCGTGATTATGTCCAAACGCTATTGGAGGATGAGGGTTTTACATGCTATGTTCGCGAAGTGGCAGAAGATCGGGCAGGCGTGCTTGTGGGTGTACTAGGTAAAGAACGGAAAAGCAAGCCTGTGTTATTCTCTGGTCATATCGATACAGTGCACTATACAGGCTCATTTGATGGACCAAACCCCTTTTACATTGACAAC
>CAZBOM010000108.1:0-5775 GCA_964493375.1 uncultured Mageeibacillus sp.
GTGATGGAGCCGATCTCTACTGTACCGGGATTGACTGCCCCGCTCAACTTGTCCGCCATCTAACATATTTCGCCTCGCGAGATGCGATGGACATTACAGGGCTTGGAGAGAAAGTAGCCGAAGCGCTCTACCAGAACGGTTATGTTCGTTCAATCGCAGACTTATATTCGCTTCATGAAAAACGATTGCCATTGATCGAAGAAGGTATCATCGGGCGCGAGAAAAGTGTGGATACTCTGCTCGCAGAAATTGAGCGCTCTAAGAAGGCACCTCTTGAAAGGCTAGTCACCGGCTTTGGCATTCCGCTTGTCGGTCGGCAGACGGCCCACGCGCTTGTTCAGGCTTTGCCTGATCTACATCGCATGGCTTCAGCTAGAGAAGAACAGCTCGCTTCGATCAAAGATATCGGACCTGCGACAGCGCGCGAAATAAGCAGATGGTTTTCATTGCCTCAAACGGAGACGCTATTGCAACGTATAGAGATGAGCGGATTAAACATAACGAGCATCGGTTCCCATGAACCTAAACCACTCGAAGGAAAAACATTTGTCATTACGGGAACACTTGATGCGATGACGCGAGAACAAGCCAGAGAGGCGTTAGAAAAGCTCGGCGCTCATGTCGCAAGCTCTGTATCGTCGCGAACGTCAGCTGTTATAATAGGGGAGAATCCCGGAAAAAAAGCGGATCAAGCGCTTCAATTGGGCATTGAGCGCATCGATGAAGAAGCATTTATTTCTTTGATCGAGGGGTTTGAGTAGAAGGGAGTATGTGGTGGTTATTTATTTTGCATTAGGATTGTTACTCAGTCTAGCGCTCACCGGTGCTCTCGTGGCCCTACTCGTCATGTTTCTCCGTAAGAACTGGAACCACGCGAATAAGACGCGCTTATCTTACTTGGCGCCCATCGTGTTGATCGTGGCGATCGTTTATCTTTCCATGACACAACTTGTCCCCAGAGTGTTCGATCTCGTGCAACTCGTCAATCGTCAATATAACGTACGCGAGATAGAAATTCCCGATGAAGTCATTCCCGGAACACACACATTAAAAATCGATGGCCAAATATTCTTTTTCCCGCCGGGGACGTTTGAATCGAGCGATAAAGGTCGATACCAGATCACTTATACGCCGAGAACACTGTATATTATTAATGTCGTTCGTTTTGGAGATATCCCTGAGAATTAAGTCGGAATGGCGGCCACTTTTGTCGCCTGTTTAAACTTTTTGACGAGAACGAAATATTACAAGACTTCCTACTCTAGAATGATGCTATAAGGGAGGAAGTGCCACATGACGCAAGATCAATCCATTCGTTCCGACATGAGATCCCAGCAACAAGAGTCACAGTCTCGCCCTCGTAATGAGCTCGGGTTTTATCTTGTCGCGTCAAACAGAGAACTGTTAAATCATGTCGAAAATTTGATGAATCGAAAAGGTATTTTTGGCATCATGGATTCATCCGGTAGAGTCCATTACTTAGTAGACGGCAGGAGAGGATCGCCATACGCAGCTAAGATCATTATGACAGCGACGGGGGATCTTATCGAAGATCAATTGCGTCAAGAGTATACTCATCAAAATCGTATTCGAGAGGCTGTGGATTCTGTTATCACCCGATTCGATTTCAATATCCATTTGCGCGGTTATCGCCTGTTAATCGATATGATGCGTATGGTAGCGAATGATATCTCATTGCTCAATCCCATCAGCAAGCGTTTGTACCCGTTAATTGCGGAGAGATATAGATTGACTGCTTATCAAGTTGAGAGAAATGTCCGATATTTATTGGAGGATCTCGCGAGCCGAGAATTGGTAGCCCGCGCGAATCATGACACTGAATTTGAGAAATTACTTTTCCCTGATGAAACAAGGTTGCCGGTCGCTCGTTCCATCAATCGTCTCGCAGAATTGATCGCGGAACAAATCGATCACAAGAAAGCTCACGATCTACATTAGAAATAATCTCTAAAATTATGGAAAAAAAGGGGCTATCAAACGATAGCCCCGCGAAAGCCTAAAGATAGATCGAATTACTCGTTGACTTTCGTTTTCAGGCTCTTGCCTGCTCTAAAAGCCGGAGCTTTCGCCGCGGGGATAAGAATTTCTTCTTTGGTGCTTGGATTGCGGCCTTTACGAGCGGCGCGATGGCGGACCTCGAAGGTGCCAAAGCCGACGAGAACGACTTTTTCGTCTTTAGCGAGTTGTTCTGTGATGACGTCAAAAACGGCTGAAACGGCCTTTTCGCTGTCTTTTTTTGTCAGTAGTGTTTTTTCGGCCACTGCGTTGATCAGTTCGGTTTTATTCATTATTGAGCCTCCTTTTGGCTATGATCTTTGCCTATTATCACGATCAAACGTCGACTTGTCAAGGTTTTTGCGGTTTTCGAACCGTGAAAGCTCTTAAGATCACTTGATTTCATCCATTTCTACAACGCATTTTCGCTCCATTCATCCTCATTAAAAGCAACCGTATTCGTGCGTCAAGTCATAAAAATTCGCCATGTTTTTCCGACAAATAAAATGTTCAAGCTTGCACCATATGTTGAGTACTGTTTTTTGTTGTCTCGATATGCGATAATTATTTGCTTTAACTTGCAAGTCGGTCGTACATGCTGTACGATACCATAAGAAAATATCAATTGATTTTTATCATTAAAGTAAGAAGGACAATAGATATGAAAGCTACAAAAGATATGCTGATTGTTGACATTCTTCAACTCGATCGCAACTTTGCGGGACTTTTGATGGGACATGGACTTCATTGCATCGGATGTATGATGGCCAATAATGAAACGTTGGAGCAAGCCTGTCAAGTACACGGTATTGACGCCGATCACTTGCTCAATGATATCAACACTTATCTCGACTCAGTCGAATAATAAGAACATCAGCACTCATAATGATTTCGCAAATTTTTGCGTGATAGTTATTTCTTAAAGAAATGAATAACAGAGTTCCGCGTCCCATGCGTCATTTAACGCCGCGCAAAGCTTTCTTGGTCGCCTATGATATGGCATCAAGTGTTATTGCGTCTTTATTAGCCTTGCTTTTTATATACGAGTGGGCTGTTCCTCTGCACTATTGGACACAATTTAAGAACACATGGTTTGTATTTGTTATTATCTCCATGGTTCTCTTTCCTCTTTTTGGTTTTTATGCGCAGATGTGGGCGTTTGCTCGCGGTTCTCAGTATCTATCATTAATCGCCGGAACGACGACGCAGTTATTTCTGACTGTCTTAGTTTTGCAACTTATGAAACGCAATTATTCGCTTCCGACTTACATTATCTATTGGTTTTTGCTAACGGGAGCGGTGATGTCGATTCGAGTACTTTATCGGTTTTACCAGTTAAATCGACAAGTGCGACGTGCTAAGCGAAGAGCAAAAGGTGGCACGAAAATCCGAGTGATGATTGTAGGGGCAGGCGCTGCGGGAAGCCAGATTATCGTCGAGTTAAAAACGACACAGAGCTTGCGAATTCCTGTATGCGCAGTTGATGATAATGAACTGACACATTATTACAAGAACAACGGAGTCCCTGTACTTGGCGGCAGAAACGATATTGAATCGCTTGCTGAGAGCATGAAAATAGATGAAATCATTGTCGCGATGCCTTCGGCGTCGACCCGAACAGTTCGCGATATTTTGGCGATTTGTCATCGTACCGATTGTCGAGTCAGAATTTTACCATTCTTCTCGGAATTGAGAGGAGATCAAGTTCATCTATCTGATGTCCGTGATATTAGAATCGACGACTTGCTCGGAAGAGATGCCGTCGAATATGACATGGAAAAAGTCAGTGACTTTATTCACGATAAGACAGTGCTTGTCACGGGCGGAGGAGGCTCTATCGGGTCAGAACTCGCGAATCAGATCGCTTCATTTGATCCCGCTTTATTAGTTCTCTATGACATCTATGAGAATGGCGTCTACGAATTACAGCAGGAATTAATCGCGCGTTACGGTAGAAAGCTCAATCTCAAGGTTTTAATCGGATCGGTGCGCGATATCAATCGCCTCGATCAAATATTTAATGAGTTTGCGCCGGATGTCGTCTTTCACGCAGCAGCCCATAAACACGTTCCGTTGATGGAGGATAGCCCGGGTGAAGCCGTTAAAAACAATATCTACGGCACCTACAATGTGGCTTTAGCGGCCGCTCGCTTCGGTACGCCACGTTTTGTCCTTGTATCAACGGACAAGGCCGTTAACCCGACGAATGTCATGGGAGCAAGTAAGCGCCTTTGTGAAATCGTTATTTTGACACTCGATAAGATTTGGAAAGATACATCGTTTGCGGCTGTTCGGTTTGGTAATGTCTTGGGGAGTAGCGGCAGCGTTATTCCTCTTTTTGAGAAACAGATAAACAGACGTCAACCTGTGACGGTGACGCATCCGAAAGTGGAACGCTATTTCATGACGATCCCTGAGGCTTCCAGTCTCGTATTACAGGCAGGGGCGTACGCCAGAGGCGGTGAGATCTTTGTTTTAGATATGGGCGAGCCCGTTCGTATCGATCAATTGGCTCGCGACATGATTCGCATCTCGGGACTTGTGCCCGATGTCGACATCCCTATCCATTATGTCGGATTACGACCGGGCGAGAAAATGCGTGAGGAGTTATTCTTATCGGCTGAAAATTTTGTTCAAACAGATCATAAGAAGATTTTTAGTCTCTCACAAGTAGATGATACAGAATTCTTAAAGCGAGAGATTAGCGGATTAGAGAATTTAATAGGCGCCGACGAAGACATTGGATTAATTGCTTTTATGGACAAGCTCTTGAACGCGCTTGAACATTGTGAGGAAATTGATTTCCCAACGGCGATTGAAACGCTGCCGGAGGTTCCGTACGATCCGCTTTGTCAGACGATGATGACGGATACGAGCAAAACGCTCTCCATATAAAGATGACTTTTCCATCCTATGCACATATTGCGCGATACGGGTTTATCGCTGTCATTGTCATCCCATCGATTGTTTTATTTTATCGCGCGCTTCGAGCGCTGATTGCGAATCTTCGAAGCGCGACTGAACCGGTGAAGGGATTTTTTCTTCTTTCATCTGATCCATTGGCTCCTGAAGTTGTCGCACCATTACCTCTTTTTCATACAACACATATAGGAGCTTCTCGCGCCTCAGATATTCGTGCCAAAGGTAAAGGAATTAGAAGACTTCATTTGACAATCTATTATCACAATCGTGAGTGGATCATGCGGCCGGAAAGAGGGGCGATGGTTTGGATCAATGGCGCGCCTGTCGACAACTCGGTGGTTCTCAGACAAGGGGATACGATCGGGATGGGGCAACGCATTTTTCATTTTATCGTAGATCAAGAAGCTGTCGCAGAGTCTCAAGAAGCCCCGATGACTTCGTTGTCTGAGACGATTTACCCGAACTGGTCAGCAACGGCCGTATTATCGACAATATGCTTGCAAATTGGTTCTTTGATTACGTTGTATTTTGGCATGCGTGGTACTGATACAAGTCAAGTCGCACCCTTCTTCATCGTGACCTTGAGCGTTGTCTTTTTACTTATGCATGTGGTCAGCGCGATTCTCGGAGGTTTTGTAAAACGAGTTGATCCCATTATTTTTCAAGTGGCGATGATGCTCTCCACGATCGGCCTCGTCATTCAAGCGAGACTCCTTGGCTTATCGCGCGTGTTTCCTTCTTATATCGAGAATTACACGATGGAGGCGTGGCATAAGAGCCTGCGGAATGTACTTTTAGGTCAAATCGGCGCGCTGATCATCGCGATGATCGCGCTAA
>CAZBOM010000109.1:0-1874 GCA_964493375.1 uncultured Mageeibacillus sp.
GAGGCTTCTTTTTTGCTGTTGATCTGTTCATCAAAAGACGCGACCAAGGCGTCCATCGTGACTTCGCTTTCATCGAACTTCGCTGCGATAAAGAGATCATTGGGTGTGACGTCATCAAGATTCGCGTCAAACATATCGAGTTTTTTCACGAGATCTAAATTCAAATCGGTTCCCATACCGACGAGAACTTCTTCAACACCTGAGATCGACTTCATCTCGCGCGAAATAAGCATCAGCGTCACGGAGTCGTAATAGGCATTTTTTCTAACAATACTCTGAATCATGTTGATTCTCCTTTTCAGTGTGCTTCTTTTTGTGCCCATCGAGCCAGAATCATTTGAACGCACCAGATGCCAAACAAGAAGTCGGCACCTGATGTCGCGCCGAACTCCAGCACGCGTTTGATCGCAAGATGAAGCTCAGGCAGATTCGGCGTTGATAAAGTTTTTAGTATTTTCAGATAGCTATCACTCGCTCTCCCTTCAGAAGCGTGTTTAAGCATCGAATAACTGACAATCGTCGTCCTCGTTCTCGCCAAATTGAGAACGCCTTCTATAAAACTCTGCACCTCAACATCATCGCGATCATGCCAAAGATTGTCGTAGTACAGCGAGAGCAAAAAAGCATTGAGAAAATCATCGCATGAAGGTGTGAGACCGGGGCCAAATCCTACAAGCAACTCAGCTTGGCGAAGCGCGAGATCCCATTTTCTCTCTTCAACGGTTTCTAAAAACGAACAGAGATCACCCATGATGAAGCGAGCGTAGATATTCGTACACTGTGAATAATCTCTCGCGTCTTTGTCAACAAAGCGAATAATCGAGGCGATGCCTCCCGTGTCCAGTTCTTCCAACGTAGACTTTATGAGATGAAGCGCTTCATCCGTGGGGAGAGATACTTCGCCCGTCGGTTCATGAAGTGTCGGGCGCCATAATCTCGCGTTGCGAAACCTTATGACACCTTTTTTGTTATTAAGAAATACGAACTCCATCTGCCCGTTGTATTCCAAGTAATCATCGACCTCAAACGGCCAAGAACTATAAACAGGTAAATCGACGATCATCCCCATCGGCATCATGTCAACGGCTGATTTAGCGATGGTCATGAGCTCGCCGGCCGGACAAAGGATGTTGACGGCATGACGGAAAGTGGAATGGACGCGCAACTGAATGTTTTCGTTCGCCAAGAGGCGAGCATGAAGATCCTGCGATATCTGTAACGCATTTATCGTACGATTTAAGACGCCCGTTTTCACTGAATGAGCTCCTTAATCTTGATCGCGAGCTGAATATTGAACGCCGTCTCAGGGTCGCGAAGATCAATGCCATAGACATCACGAATTCGATTGATGCGATAAATAATTGTATTGTAATGCGTGAACAAAATCTCGGAAACGCGTTTTAAATTTCCGCCTGACGCAAAATAGACTCGAACGGTGTCGATGAGATCACCGTGTTGTTTGTGATCGTGCTCCTCAAGCGCGCTGAGAATTTCGTCGGCATACGCGAGAGCATCATCTCTGAGGAGCGGGTGCCCTAACACGCGGAGCAATCCCAGGTCATCATAATAAAGAACCGGTTGCCCTGTCTCCTGCCGACTCATCAGTATTCGAACAGTCTGTTCCGCTTGCTGCAAACTAGAAGGTAGATAGCGGTACGAGTTGACACACGACCCGACTCCAATATAGGTGTACTCAAGGGCGCCTTTTTCCTCTGTGCTCTTCAGAAGAATATCAACGAAATGTTGGCAATTGCGCTGACGAACATCAATGGCACAGTCGTTCTCATATTGAAGCAGGAAGATGGCGCGATCACTCTTGCGAGTTGAAAGAAAATAGCCGTTGTATTCTTGTTTGAGCCTGTTTGTTAAATTCA
>CAZBOM010000109.1:1884-5712 GCA_964493375.1 uncultured Mageeibacillus sp.
TCGGTGTTGAGATTCTTGACCATCCTCGCGTTATTAGGCGTCAACTGATGTGGCCTGTCTTGCTCTAACATGAGAACAATACACTGACTCGGAAGCTCGGGGTGAAAGAGATAATAATCGGCGCTCTCAATCGCTTTACTCTGCTCATGCGGATCGTCGATGAGAAGCTGCTCTAAAAATGTTGTCTGATGAACGTTTTCACGCTCGACGAGTGTAATTCGATTTAAGATATCTAATGCGATCAATGATGTCGCCGATTCTATCACGAATAAATCTTGCGCTCGGATCGTATTCTCTGTGTCCCAGAGAAAAATACTGCCGTAGTGCATATTGTCGAAATAGATAGGAATCGTGAAGCGTTTAATCAAATGATCCGTGACCAATGTCTCTCGGATACGCATGTCCGGCGTATAGGGATCACGTCTAACAAAGGCATTTGCCAGCAGATCACGAAGATCGTCTTCAATCATCATCTCTTTTTCCGGGTCCGGACAATAGAAATGCGAATCTCGGAAAATATCATCACTGATCACCACGGGCGCTTTCGTCGATGAATAAATCTGTTCGGCGATCGCTCGCATGCCTCCGTGGCGCAGCATGATATTGCGAACCTTTGTATTGAAATCATTAATATGTCCGAGTAATCTTGTCTGCTCGCCGATGATATGGTTAAAAATCTCTTTGATCAGATCGCCGTATGGAACAGATTGAGGGATACGAATAATGGGGAAGGAAATCTCATCAGCGATCTTGAGCACATTCTCAGGCACTTCACTGATGTATCGTTGCGTTTTAATGCCCATCCCGCAGACATGCTTTTCTTTTAATTGTGGGATAAGTCGTTCAAACGATTCGATATCGTTGCTAAAGGTATAGGCTGTCGTTAACAGGAATTCACCCGGTCGAACCCAGTCGATAATGTCGGGTACTTCAATGACATTCACAGAGACAATACTGTTGCCAAGCCCCCCACTTCCCGCCAATACTTCAGCATCTTTCAACAAACTGACTTGCAGAATATCCTTTAATTCAATCGTAAGTTTGTTATCGTTCGGCATAGCTTGTACCTCATTTACTATTTTACACAAAACCTGTCGATGATGGATTAGCTTGTATTAACAGCGCTAGCATGATGATACCACATATTCATGTAAACATAACACATATGCAGCGCGGCTATTTTTGTCTATTCATCCCTAATATGGATTAACAAGATAAAAAATATTGCAAAATACTCGCATCGTTTGTTTTATTAATATTATTCGATGACGCTTATTTTTCTATTAAATTCGTATTTTTCGTAACATTTTGCAAACAAAAGACTGTTTACACAAAGAGAACGCGCTCGTTCCCGTCTTTCATTGTTTACAGTTATCAAATCAAACGCTTAGAAGTTAGATATCTTGTATCGTATGACAACGTTCAAATGGTGCAATAATGGTAAAATTGTTGCGTATCGAAGCTGTATTGTTGTCGATTTCGTTTAAAAGAACCAATTCTTCGATCGAAAAAACATCAGTAGAGAATATTTCGAAAGCTAATCAAAAAGAAAGTCTTTATCGCAAGGAGGTTTCTGTGCTAAGTCAATTTGATTATGTCAAACCGCTTGTTCTGGATGAAGCGCTCAGCGCTCTGGCGAAGGAGGACCATTCCTTTATTCTAGCCGGAGGTACTGATCTCTTGATCATGTTGCGCAAGAATCTGATCGACGCTCGCCATATTGTCGACATTAAGGCAATACCCGAACTGAACGAATTTAAGTTTGTTGAAGGTGAAGGATTGACGATCGGTGCGAACGTTGTTGTCAATGCGCTCGTTGATTCAGAACTCGTCGAGAAAAAGTACAAAGCATTGCACGATGCCGCTTCATGTCTCGCATCATTCCAATTGAGAAATAGAGCGACTGTCGTAGGCAATATTTGCAATGCATCACCGGGAGCTGATTTACCCCCTGCCCTTCTCATCTACAACGCCATGGTAAAAATTGCAAGTGAAGATGGGATCCACGAGGTGCCGCTTTCAGAATTTTTCACAGGCGTCAAACGCACTGTCCTTTCAAAGAAAGAACTCGTCGTTTCAGTTTTCCTTCCCGATCCCGGCGAGGGAGACTCCAGTTGCTATTTGCGCCAGACAAGATTAAAAGGGCATGATCTCTCGACCGTTGGTGTCGCTTGTCGTTTAGACAGTCACGGCAAAATTGCCGTCGGCATTGGTGCCGTCGCCCCCACCCCACTTAGACTCTCAGCTTTTGAGGCGGCGATTAATGAGAAAGGGATTTCGGAGGAGACAATCCTTTGGGCGGCTGATGCGATCAACGACCATATCAAACCAATCTCAGATGTCCGCTCGTCAGAAGCATATCGTCGCCACATGGCATCAGTCCTCATTAAACGATGCCTTGTAACGGTGACCGGCAAGGAGGTTAACGCATGACAAACCCGGAAATGAATCATGATAAAAAAGCTTGCGCCATGAAAACAGAACACATCAGTTCTGCGTTAGAACGACGCGTTTTGATTGATCTCAAAGTTAATGGCGAACGTGTGATCGAGGAAGTCGATCCCAACATGCTATTACTCCATTTCTTGCGAGACAAGCTGAAATTGTTTGGCGCAAAAGAAGCCTGCGGAGAAGGCGAGTGCGGCGCTTGTACCGTTTTGCTTAACGGACGTGCCGTCACCTCTTGCCTCGTCCTCGCCGTTGAGGCAAATGGCGCTGAAGTCCTTACTGTTGAAGGGCTCGCCAAAGGCAATGAACTTAGTATTCTCCAACAGGAATTTGTTTTCCAAGATGCCCTTCAATGCGGTTTTTGCACCCCGGGCATGCTGATGTCGGCTCGTGGACTTCTTGATAAGAATCCAGACCCAACCGATGAAGAAATCCGTGAAGCGATGGCGGGCAATCTCTGCCGCTGCACCGGTTACCTTCAAATCTTTAACGCGGTCAAACGAGCTGCCAGACGAGAGAGAGAGGAGTAAGAACGCTCATGTCTAGTCTTTGTCAATTAGAAAATTTCGAATACGCTTGCTACAGGGATTATGAGTCTACTTACAAGCATGTGGGAAGACCTTACGTCCGTAAAGACGCCATCGAGAAAGTAACAGGACAAGCGACCTACACCTTCGACATGGAACTTCCCGGGATGCTTCACGCGAAGACATTGCATTCGCCTCATGCGCGAGCGAGAATTGTCTCGATCGATACGAGCAAGGCTGAAGAACTGTTCGGCGTGAAAGCTGTCTTGTGCGGCGCCGTTAAAAATGCTCGAGTCGGCCTTTATATGCAAGACAAAATGGTCTTTGCAAGTGGCGAAACACGTTACCAAGGTGAAGTGGTCGCCGCCGTCGCCGCGACGACCGAAGCAATCGCCGAACTGGCGATTTCCTTGATTGAAGTCGAATACGAGGTGCTTGAGCCGGTCAGAGATCTCGACCAAGCGCTTGAAGCGAAAACACTCGTCCACGAAGACATCAATACGATCAAACACATTGAGGGCGTATTCTTCCCTCAACCTGACTCAAATATAGCGAGTTTGAATCACAGTTGTCGAGGCGATTTAGAAGAAGGATTCGCGGCAGCTGATCTCATCTTAGAGAATGAATTCACATTGCCGGCCGTCGCTCACGTTCCGTTGGAGACGCATGTGGCGATCGTTCAAGCTGACCCTTTCACAAATAAAATGCGTATTTGGTCATCAGCTCAATCACCGTTCGCCTTGAGACAGATGATGGCGGCGGCATTCGATGTGCTCGAGTCGGATATCGAAGTCCACATTCCTTATGTCGGCGGCGGGTTTGGCGGTAAAGCCGGTATCCACTTGGAGCCGAT
>CAZBOM010000110.1:0-741 GCA_964493375.1 uncultured Mageeibacillus sp.
GCTTTTGGTGCTGAGGACGCGTTAGTCAGGCTCCAATTCGGTTCCGGAACGCATGTGTTGTCCACTTGTTTGCATGCTCTTCTAAACCCGGGCGATGACATGTTGATTATCACGGGGCGTCCGTATGACACGATTATTCCAACGCTCGGTGCCGTCACGGATGCTCGCACCGGTAAACGTTTGTATCCTGAAGATGATTCCGCTTTATCGCGCCAAGCTCTCTCATCGCGGGGGACGACCATTCGTCAAATCGATCTGTTGGGCGCAGGTTACCCTGATCTCGCCTCAATTCAATCGTGTGTGAAATCTAATACAAGAGTTGTCTACATCCAAAAATCGAGAGGCTATTCAGAACGCCGCGCTCTTATCGCAGCTGATATCGCCTCCATGGTCAAAGCGGTTCGGGAGAAAAATCAGCGGGCCATTATCTTCGTCGACAACTGTTACGGGGAATTCGTCGAAGCAGTAGAGCCGACACAAGTGGGTGCCGACATCATCGCCGGATCGTTAATTAAGAATCCCGGTGCCGGCATTGCTCCGTGCGGAGGCTATATCGCAGGTAGATCTGATCTCATTGAGGAGATTAGCGAAGGTATGACAGCCGTCGATGTCGGCCGCCATATCGGTCCATCACTCGGGCTAACAAGACTCTTGTTAGAAGGCATCTATTTCGCGCCATCTGTCACGGCCAATGCTTTGAAAGGTGCCATTTTTGCGGCAAATATTTATGAAAGAATTGGT
>CAZBOM010000110.1:751-5705 GCA_964493375.1 uncultured Mageeibacillus sp.
TTTGAAAGGTGCCATTCACTTGGGGGCACTTTTTTCGCTCGCCGGATATGAAAGCTCGCCGGAGATAGACGAGAAACGTGGAGACATCGTGCAAATAGTCCGTCTTAATCACGCCAAAGCATTGGAGATATTTTGCCAATCGATTCAAGCATCGTCGCCAATCGACAGCTTCGTAACGCCCGCGCCGGCTCCGATGCCCGGCTACGATTGTGATATTATCATGGCATCGGGTTCGTTCATACAGGGCTCGACGATTGAATTATCAGCTGACGGTCCGCTTCGACCTCCTTATCATGCTTTTGTGCAGGGTGGGTTGACATTTGAAAACGCCCGACTCGGCGCGATGAAGGCACTCGAGCGTTTGCGTCAGCTTGAAAGAGCTTAACGAAAAGTGGCCATGGATACAGTCAATTCATCCAATCAACAAGATCAGTTTCAAGATCAGCGCAAAAAACGCGATAAGAGACACCGCGCAAATCTATTGGCGATGGTTGTGCTCGTCGTGGTGACGGTCGCGTTTACCATTTGGTCGCTCATTTTTATTTTGGCTCGACATCAAGAAACGACTCGACTCGCCTTTATCACTAAAAAAATGGTGGAGGAATCGACCGCTTGTTCTGTCGTATTTATCAACCGGAATGAAGAATTGCTCGCTCCGGCCGACGGTATTCTTGTGCCGCTTGTGCAAGAAGGAGATCGTGTCGCGAAAGGCACACCCATCGCTCTCGTTGTTCACGCGACCAGCGCGGAGGAAGTGAAGCGCTACATTCAAGCGAATGACGCATGTGATGCTCGAAAAATGATTCTCGTTGGGCTAAGCAATACGGTAGAAGAAACATTGCCCAAAACACGATCCGATAGTCTGATGCGTGAAGCCATATCAACATTGAATCGGTCGCGGATTATCGGAGATCTTTCGGAGCTTCAGCGTTCATCGAAACTGTTGGGGGACGCGATAGCGCAATACAGGAGTGAACCACTCAAAGGCATGGAACAGGATGAGACTTTGAAAGAACTCCTTCGTGAACGTGATCGACTATTAGAAAGGCTCGAAGCATCTGTCGCGCAAAACGGCGTGCTCACGGCACCCATACCGGGTACTGTCAGTTATTATTCTTCAATCGCGGAGGAAATAAAGGACGAATCATATTGGAAAGATGAACCGGATCCATTGGCGGCGATCGAGAGACTGTCAGATTCCAGTTTGCAACCGGTAGACAGCCGTCAGACCATTGTCAAAGCGAACGCCCCGGTGGCGACTATCTCTAATGCGAGTTCGAATACGATCATTGCGATCACACCTCATAATCCCGATGAAGAAAATCGCCCTGATAGAGGTGATTCAATCGATTTGATCTTATCTGAAGAAGACGGGAGGATTGACCGCTGTCGAATTTCTCGTGTTGTGCGAGGGGAGCATCTTGATCGACTGTTTTTAAGTGCTCCTATCGGTTTGGAACCGGCGAGTCGTCAGACTGTTTTCAGGCATGCTTCGATGTCTGCCAAGCGCACGACAGGTTTATCCGTGCCGATACGAAGTCTCATCGATTTTAACTTGGAGACGGGAATAGCAAAACTAAAAAAAATTACCGGTGGCGTGACGGAGACCATCAGCGTGAAAATTGTTGCCGTTGATGGAACGTATGCCATTATAGAAAATCTCGTGGAGGGAAACACCCCCCTAAAGGAAGCAGATCTGTTTGTTGTCAACCCTTGGACAATTGGCGAAGGCGTCTTAATTGATTGAGGTGCGACTCGAGTGATAGTCAACGATCTGCCTTAAAAAAAGCTAGTAAAAGACAGAGAATATAATTGGAAGAAATAATGGATCGAAAAAGAATTATTGAACAAAATCTAAAGTATTTACGAGAGAAAATTAATGAGGCCGCGACGCTCGCGGGGCGCGATTCTGATGATATTAAGCTAGTCGCTGTCAGCAAAAATTTTCCTGTTTCCGATCTGCAAATCGCTTATGAGCTGGGGCAACGATCGTTTGGTGAAAACAGAGTGCAAGAATTGACAGCGAAAGTCGTTGAAGTAGCCAATCTTGATCTCAAACCTGATTGGCATTTAATCGGCACGCTTCAGAGAAATAAAGTGCGATTTGTCGTGGGGCAAGTATCTCTCATTCATTCGATCGATAGCATAAGGTTAATAAAGACCGTCGAAAGATTGGCAGCACGTGAAGAGATTATTCAGGATGTCCTGCTTCAAGTGAATATTAGTGGAGAGCTAACAAAGCAGGGGTTCGATGCAGATGAAGCAAGAGATATTCTTTTAAGGTGTCAAGAATTTCCTCATGTTCGCGTGCGAGGCTTGATGACCATGGCACCTCATTACGAAGATCCGGAACAAACCATTCCCGTTTTCCGCGCATTGCGAGAGCTGAGAGATGGATTCATAGAGCAGGGAATTGCGAGCGATCTCCCTGAACTGTCGATGGGCATGACGAATGATTTTGCTCAGGCGATTCGAGAAGGTGCAACGATCGTGCGCATTGGGAGCGCTATTTTTGGCGATAGAGTCTATGGATAGTGTAAGATGACAATATGTTGACGAGCTTGTGACACCTTGTATATATTCTTGAAAGTGCGTAGCATGCTCTTTATAATAAGTTAATATGGTATAGGAGTTCCTATCATATAGTTCGCTTGTAAATAAGCGTCGCACAAGGAATGCGTTGGAGGCAAAAATGAGTAGTTTTCTGAATAAATTGTTTGGATCACCGGATGATAGTTATGACGATCTCGATCGCGAAGAGAGTTTCGGGTACTACCCACCTGATGATCTATTGCCTGAAGAACCACAAAAGCCTGTGCGCGATGCGCGTGTGAAGCGTTCACACGATAGGACCGTACCATTCCCCGGAGCGAAACAAGGGACGGACCACACAGTCGTTTTGGTGGAGGCATTTGATATTGATACGGCATGGCCTGTTTGCGATCACGTCAAGCAAGGTCGGACAGTCATTTGCAATACGGAAAGACTTTCACCGGATATTCGTGTTCGCTTCCAAGATATCGTGTCGGGGTCCGCTTATGCGATCGGCGGACTACTTCAAGCCGTATCACAATTCATATTTGTTTTTGCGCCGGCTTCGACTCGTATCGATTTTGATGATGGTCGACTGGCGTTTAGCACGCTCCGCGATGTTGGGCGCGACTCATCCGCCTCGAATTTACTGAATGAGCGCGATGTCTCAAGATATGTTCGATAGCTAAACGTATGGGGCAGGTGAATAACCTGCTTTTTCATTTTTAAGAACTAAATTCTAAGGTTATACCGATAAAGACATCTCTTAGTTTTGATTTGTAAAACGTTTTTATCCAAGCGTGAGAATTGATTAGAAGGAGCGTCAAATGCTTCAAGAAAAAGATCAGATGACTTGTACACCGCAAGAGCACGATGCCGTTTCGGGAGCGCGAGTTCGAGAGAAATTGATCGGCTCCGACGGTGTCCTTATTGGGCTCGATGTCGGAGGAAGTATCACGAAAATCGTCGGATTTCGTGACGGAGAATTGCTAAAAGAGACGCTCGTAAAAGCGAGTGACCCCGTGGCATCGGCCTACGGCGCGCTCGGGAAATTTATGATTATGAATGAGTTGCGACTCGATCAAGTGGAAGCGATTCGCATCACCGGCGTCGGGGCTTCTTATGTTGAGGACAGCGAACTATTGGAACTACCCAGTATTATTGTCCCCGAGTTTGACGCTGTCGGTTTAGGAGGCCTTTACACGGCGGGTGCAAAAAAGGCCGTCGTCGTGAGCATGGGTACAGGCACATCGCTCGTTTACGCCGATACGGAATCCATTCGCCATATTATCGGATCGGGAGTCGGTGGCGGAACGTTGCTCGGCCTCGGGCAAGTGATGTTGCATGTTCGCGATTTTAAAAACATAAACGAGATGAGCCTCGAGGGGAATCTTCGAAAGATTGATCTCACAATCGGCGATATATCTCGCTACGATATCCCCGGTTTATCGGCTGATACGACGGCATCAAATTTCGGCAGGGTAGACGACCGCGTCACTCAGTCTGATTTGGCGTTAGGTATCGTGAATATGGTTTTTCAATCGGTCGGGACTGCCGCTGTCTTAGCCGCGCGTTTAGAAAAAGTGGATAAAATTATTTTCACGGGTAATTTGCTTCGCATCGACTGCGGTCGTACTGTACTCAAGAGTTTTGCGGATTTGTATAATATCGAAATTGTCATTCCTGAGCACGCGGAGTTCGCGACGGCGATTGGAGCAGCGCTTTACGATCCACCCGTTTCGTGAAGAGAGTAGTCTGCGATTCCTGCGAGAAGAGCCGCGACTCATGGCAAGCCATTGGTCTCATAGAAAGTAAATGATGAAGGCGAATGGCGCGAAGCACTTGTTTCAGACAACCTTACTCATATTAAAAACACCCGATGCTGTTATCGCACCGGGTGTTTTGTTCGTTAAGAATCAACGACAAGACATTAGGCTTCGCCGTATTTTTCCTTTTTCTTGAATGATTTCAGTCGCTCCTGCGAACAAGGCATTAGGCTTCGCCGTATTTTTCCTTAATATACTGATCCATCGACACGGCGGCTTGTTTGCCGGCACCCATCGCGAGAATGACAGTCGCTGCGCCTGTGACGGCGTCACCGCCTGCCCAGACACCTTCTTTCGATGTGGCGAGAGTATCCTCATCGACAATAATACCGCCCCATGATTGGCATTTCAAATCAGGCGTTGTGTCACGAAGCAAGGGGTTAGGCGATTGTCCGATGGCGACGATGACTGTATCAAGATCGATATCGAATTCCGAGTCGGGGATCGCGACAGGGCGTCTGCGTCCCGAGGCGTCCGGCTCACCGAGTTCCATCGCAATACAGCGGATACCGGTAACCCATCCTTCTTCGTTACCCAATATTTCAAGAGGATTCGAGAGAAGCTTGAAGATAATGCCTTCGTCTTTCGCGTGTTCC
>CAZBOM010000111.1:0-5665 GCA_964493375.1 uncultured Mageeibacillus sp.
TGCAGATTACCATGACACGCCCGCGGCGCTTGATCACACGGCATTTTTCGCAGATTGGTTTGACCGAAGGTTTGACTTTCATGGTTCTTCTCCTTAGTGTTCTGTGTCAATATACACAGCAAATGATTGTAACGCGAGATGCTGTAAAATGCAAGCTCTTTTTACTTGGAGCGCCAAGTGATACGTCCTCTTGTCAAGTCATACGGCGACAATTCTACGGTGACATGATCACCTGTGAGAATTTTGATGTAATTTTGTCGCAGTTTGCCTGAGATATGAGCGATCACTTCAAATCCATTTTCCAGCTCGACCCGGAAAACGGCGTTTGGCATGGCATCGACAACAACTCCCTTTACTTCAATTTTATCTTCTTTCGGCATCTATTCCTCCGATGGCATCTTTTATTGCGTATCGATCGGTTCTGTCTTCACCCATTGTTGGATTAACTTCCTGATGAAGATGTCGCGTTCTCTGTCACAAGTCTCCTGATGAAGCGCTTCCGCCAGTTCTTGCGGACTTAACGCTTGTCCGAGTGAACGGACGTGTTTCGTGTTCTTTTGCTTCGCGTTGCTCAGTTTTCTCTTGTCGCCATCCGAGAGGACCAAACGGTTCCCCACCTTCTCCTCGATGATGACATACAATCGTCCTCTATCGTGACCTGATCGTGATATGACGACCATCCCCGGCGCAAATAGCCTCGGTAGCCTCATATCTATTTCGTCACATACGCTCATCGCCTGACTGCTCTTAAGGGAGCATCGTTAGAACAACGGGTCCGTCGTCTGTAATGGCGAACGTGTTCTCATAGTGCGCGGAGGGTTGTCCGTCTATCGTCACAAACGTCCAATTGTTGGGCGTCATGGCGACATTGTACGACCCGAGCGTCACCATTGGTTCAAGTGCCAGTGTCATTCCAGCCGCAAGTCTTAGACCTCGACCTCTTCTACCGTAGTTGGGTAGATTCGGTGATTCGTGAAGCTCTGTGCCGACACCGTGTCCGGTGAGTACGCGAATGACTCCAAATCCGTGCGCTTCACAGTGTTCCTGTACAGCGGCTGATATATCGCCAATCCTCTTCCCGGGCCAGGCTTGTTCAAGGCCTTTCCAGAAAGCTTCTTCTGTCACTTTAACAAGTTCTTTTACGCGAGCCGGTACGTCACCGATGATGTACGTCCTCGCCGCATCGCCATGGAAGCCGTCGAGATATGCTCCGACGTCAACCGATACTAGCATGCAGTCCTCTAAGATGCGATCGTCGCTCGGAATTCCGTGGACGACCTCTTCATCGATTGAGATACAGGTCGCCGCTGGGAACGGTTCGGTTTCGGGAGCGCCATATCCTAAAAAGGATGGTGTCGCTCCAGCGTCAACGATGACCTTATGCGCTACGCGGTTGATTTCTCCTGTCGATATACCCGGTTTCATCAAGGGGGCAATCGCCTCGAAGACGGCCGCGACCACCGCGCCTGAATTCTTCATCCTGCGAATTTCGTCACTGGATTTAATCCGAATCATGCGTCACCTTTTGCGCCATCAATGATGGAAAAAAGCAGGTCGCGCGTTTCCTCGTTGGGAGGGCCTTCATTTGAGAACGTGACGAGTAGATCGCGTTCTCTGTAGTAGTCGATCAAAGGCGCTGTATTCGTATGGTACGCTTCCAAGCGCTTTCTGATCGTCTCTTCCGTGTCGTCGCTTCGATGGATGACTTCACCGCCGCAACGATCGCAAATGCCTTCGACTTTTGGCGTCATGTTCTTCGTGTTGTACGGTTGCCCACACTTGCTGCAAACGAGGCGAGAGAGCGTCCGTTCAATCAGGACATCTTCGTCAATCGCGAGATCGACGACTGCGTCAATCGCCAAGTTATGTTTTGCAAGGATCTCCTCAAGCGCTTCCGCTTGCGGGATCGTCCGTGGGAAACCGTCGAGCACAAAGCCTTCTGACGCTTTTTCGCCCGTTAACGCCTTCTCGACGAGTTTAATCGTCAACTCATCGGGTACAAGAGCGCCTTGCTCCATGTACGACTTCACTTCGAGTCCGAGAGGCGTTTGCGCCGCAAGTTCAGCGCGGAAGAGATCGCCTGTCGCGATATGAGTTAGCTCTTTCGCATCAGAAATGATCTTTGACCACGTGCCTTTGCCACTGCCTGGCGCACCTAACATGATAAGCCGTTTTTTCATGGATGATCCTTTCATCAATCAAGGAATCCCTTGTAATGACGCATAAGCATCTGCGCTTCAAGCTGATTCACGATATCCATCGCGACACCGACTAAGATGAGCACGGCCGTACCGCCGAACCAGATTCCGTGAGCGCCTGTGACCATGCCGAGCAACGAGGGCATCAAGACGAGCACTGCGAGGAATACCGACTCAAACCAGTTGAGACGACGCGCTGTTCTGCCGATGAATTCTGCCGTCGGGCGACCAGGGCGAATGCCGAGGATATACCCGCCATTCTTCTGCAAGTTGCCTGCGATATCAACGGGGTTGAAACTGATCATCGCGTAGAAGAATGTAAAGGCGATAATCATAATCGTGTAGACAACGTAATAAAGTGGGTTCTGGTTAAAGTTCATCAACCAAGTGGCGAACTTCCCGGTACTCCCTGTGAACGACGCAATCGTTGAGGGAACCATCAACACGGACATCGCGAAGATGACCGGCAGAACACCTGATTGGTTGACCTTGATGGGCAAATAGGTGCTTTGACCGCCGTAAACTTTGCGACCGACAACACGTTTCGTGTACTGGACGGGAATCCTTCTCTCAGCGCTTTGGATAAAGACGACCACCGTAATAATCGCCAGAAACACAAACGCCACTAAGAGAACTAAGCCAATGGCAAGGAATACGTTCCTTGTCACCGTCAAATTCTGGAAGTACAAGAACAATGTCTTGACACCGCTGGGGAGACGGCTCGCGATACCGATAAAGATAATGAGCGAAATACCGTTTCCAACACCTCGCGCGTCGATTTGTTCTCCGAGCCAGACGACAAAAGACGCGCCGGCGGCGAAGCTCAAAATCACGATGACGAGGCTCAACCACTCAGGGAAACCGGGTGTCGTCGCGCCGCGTGTCATCAAAGCGTACGATGTCGCCATGACGATCGAGAGCACGAGCGTCACAATTCTTGTGATTCTCTGAATTTTTTTCTGTCCCACTTCGCCTTCCTTCGACAAGCGCTCGAGCGCAGGGATGGCAAAGGTCAGCAACTGCATGATAATTGATGCGTTGATGTACGGTGAAATACCGAGCGCCAATACGGAGACTGACTTAAACGCACCGCCTGAAATAATGTCCAAGAACTGACCGAGCTGACCGAAGCGGTCGACGAGCGCGGAGAATGCCGCACTGTCGATCATCGGCGTCGGAATAGCCGTTCCGAGACGGTACAAGAGAATAGCGATCAGAGTAAACGTGATCTTCTTCTTAAGATCAGGGATCCTCCACGCATTCACCATCGTCTGAAGCATGCTACCCATGTCAGATTACCTCGCAGGTGCCTCCGGCCTTCTCAATTTTTTCTTTGGCCGTGGCAGTAAAAGCTTTGGCTTTCACATTGAGTTTGATTGTCAATTCGCCATCGCCCAAAACCTTAAGGCCATCGTTGACCTTCGGGAGAGAGATGACGCCAGCGGCCGCCAAGGATTCGGCGTCAACGGTCGCGCCTTCTTCCATGCGCATCAAATCGCCGACATTGACGGTAATGTAATGCTTCGCAAAACGTTTATTGTTAAAGCCACGTTTTGGGAGCCGACGGTACAAGGGCATCTGCCCACCTTCGAACTGCAGACGAACGCCGCCACCGGAACGAGATTTTTGGCCTTTCGTTCCACGACCGGCTGTCTTACCGCTACCTGATCCTCTTCCACGTCCAACTCGGGACGATTTCGGGTTTGTTCCAGGGACGGGTCTCAGATCATTTATCTTCATCGTCGCCTCCTTCATATGGTTCACAGACAACGAGGTGGCGAACTTTGTGGACCATGCCACGGATCGCGTCGTTGTCTTGATGTATGACTGTTTGTCCGATCTTTCTCAGACCGAGTGCCTGCACCGTCGCCTTGTGATTCTTGCGAGCACTGTTCGTGCTACGGAGCAGTGTAACTTTCAATTGAGCCATGTCACCCTCCTCTTACAGAATCTCGCGAGGATTCTTACCGCGAAGCTCCGCAACCTCTTCCAACGTACGCAATGATTTCAATCCTTCGATGGTCGCATTGACGATATTGTTGGGATTGGGACTACCCAGTGATTTGGTGCGGATATCTTTAATACCTGCCAATTCGCAAACGGCACGGACAGCACCGCCGGCGATAACACCTGTACCGGCACTGGCGGGTTTCAGCATCACGCGTGCTGCACCATAACGACCGGTTACTTGGAATGGAATGGTATCTTTATAAGTCGCGACTTGAATCATGTTGCGTTTAGCATCTTCGATCCCTTTGCGGATCGCATCGGGAATTTCAGCTGATTTGCCAAGCCCTTTGCCGACTCGCCCCTCACCGTCACCAACGACGACGAGTGCTGTAAAGCGGAAGTTACGTCCACCTTTGACAGTTTTGGCGACACGGCCGATGTGGATAACGCGTTCTTGAAGTTCGTTCTCGCGCTCTCTATCATCTCTTCTGTCACGATCAGAATATCTGTTATAGCTTATATAAGACGCACTAGTGCTAGAACGCCTATTTCCGTGAGATGTGTCACCATAAAATAACATACTTATGCCGTCAGTGACAATATCAATTACTGCTTTTTTTATTGCAGGTACTAACACATCCATCAAAATATAAGATTTGATGTTGCTTGCATCCTCGCTTATAAACGTCTCGGCAAGCTTATTCTTTTTCTTGGTAGTAGCTTTAGCAATAGGCTTTACTACCTTTTTTGTGGGTTCATTCTTTGTAAACTCCTTGGATTTATGAGAATTACTCTTGTATTCTTCCATATTACATACACTCCTTAATTTCTCCAGGAAGTTCTATCCTGGCATTTGGTAATCTGTTATTTTCTTTCTTGAATCTGTAAGAAAGATTGCTTTTAGCTTTACTGGGCGTTGGTGCTACTGTTTCAGCAACCCATTTATTGCAGATGCAAGTTCCGAACGAAGTAACTGGACCTTCGTAAATATATTTCGGCATTAGCAGCTCCTTTCAAATATAAAAGTGAAGAGCCCTAGTTTATCTAAACCAGGACTCCTCCTTTGTTACTTTTTGAGTTGCTTAGCAACTTCCTTGGCTACTTCTTCTTTAAGCTTTTTATCGTCGGAAATTTTACCAACCACTGTCGCCGCAAGGGTCAGTATAGTACCTCCGATAGCTATAAGTTTTGAAGTATCAAAATCGTTAAAATGCAAAGGTAATCATTAAATATCTAATCCGTCGTCTTCGTCCTCTAATGATACTAATTCATGTTCGAAGTCTATACAATCATAGCCATAGAACATATTGCTAGCATCCATAGACCAACCTGTCTCATAGCCATATGATACTTCGTCTATGCCTATAAGATCATAAAAGTCATTAAGGCAACAGTATCCATGCTTAGCATATTCTCTATTTAGCTCGTATTCTGCTCGATATACTTCAGCTAAAGTAGATTCGAAATATCGATCCGAGGTCATGTCATAAAACAATTGTTTATCCTCGGTTACTTTG
>CAZBOM010000112.1:0-5052 GCA_964493375.1 uncultured Mageeibacillus sp.
GTCGGAAAGCAAAACTTCGTCGATGTTGAAAAAAGATTCCATGACATGGGTTTCGACCGAGCATTTCCTCCGAGCACGCCACCGGAAGAGACGATCGCTTGCCTCAAGAAGGATCTCGGAGTAGAGTAACATGCGCCCCGTTCTCCTGATCGATTTCGGAAGCACCTTTACGAAAGTGACGGCCGTTGACCTCGAGCACGAGGCGATCATCGGTACGGATTCCGCTTTTACGACGGCAGACTCTGACATAGGGACAGGGTTGGAAGCTGCGATTGATCAATTGCGCTGCCAGACGGGAGAACTCACTTTTGACTATAAGCTCGCTTGCTCGTCGGCAGCCGGTGGATTGCGCATGATGGTCTCAGGTCTCGTTCCTGAACTCACAGCCGAAGCCGCTCGGCTCGCGGCGCTCGGAGCCGGCGCGAGAATTACGTATCTTTTTACACATGAACTGACTCGGCGTGATTTGCTTGAGATAGAATCGAATCCGCCCGACATATTTTTAATGACGGGTGGAACGGATGGTGGCAATCGTTCATGCATGGAGGGAAATGCCGAAAAACTTCGTTCTATCTCCGCTAAATTTCCAATTATTCTCGCGGGCAATCGCAACACACTCGATGCCTGTGAGGAGGCGCTCGCCGATTTCCCGGTCACATCTTGTCCCAATGTGATGCCCAAATTTGGCACACTGAATATCGAACCCGTGCAACGAGAGATACGGGCACTATTCCTGAACCATATTGTCAACGCGAGGGGACTTTCAAAGGCAAAAGAATTGTTATCTGACATTCTCATGCCGACACCTTCAGCCATTTTGGCTGCGATGAAACTGCTTTCGGACGGTACAGACCAAGAATCAGGCATCGGAGAATTGATGGGGGTCGATGTCGGCGGAGCCACAACCGATGTTTACACAGTAGCGACAGGCGAGCCGGCAGATATCAATGTGATTTACAAAGGTCTCGACGAACCTTATGCCAAGCGGACGGTTGAAGGCGATATCGGCATGCGATACAGCGCGAGCGGTATTGTCGCCGAGACAAGCGGAAAGTGGATCGCGCAATGTTCGGGGTTATCGGAAAGTGCATGTGAAGGGCTGATGGCTGAATTGTCTGAAGATAAATCAAAAATTCCTTCAAGCATCGATGATGCCATGTCTAAGCTTGACCATGCTCTCGCCGCCGGCGCCGTTGATATCGCCACTAGACGTCATGCGGGGACGCTGGAAGAAGCGTACACAACATCAGGGCTCGTCTATGTACAGACAGGCAAAGATTTAAGCTTGGTGAGACAGATAATTTTTACCGGCGGCTCATTGATTCACGCAGCCGATCCACTCGCGATCGCGCGATACGCTCTTTATTCAGAACGCCATCCGATGTCTTTGCGCCCGAAAAGCGCGAGGATTTTGCGAGACGACCGTTATATTCTGTCGGCGATGGGTGTGCTCGCGGAACGAGAGAAAGACATCGCGCTGAGAATCATGAAACGTGAATTGGTAGAACTAGGAGACATAGCGTCATCATAGAGAGACAATGAAAGTGATACTTTCGATATAAATAAAGAACAACGCATAGAGATAGCAGAGGAGTGACAACCAAAATGGATGAACTGAGAAATAAGAAGTGGACGCGCGATGAATTCGAGAGTGTTCGCTCAGAGATCCTGACACAATGGCCGACGGGAAAAGATGTCGACATGGAGGACGCGTTTTTGTACCACCATCAGCTTCCCGATCATAAAGTTTTCAGCTACAAACTCAATAAAGCGAAAGAAGAAAACAGAACGCTCGTGCAACCTCGCGCAGGTGTTCCGTTGATTCCCGAGATGATTGAATTGCTGAAGTATTTGCAAGATGTGGGCGAAGCTGATCTTCTTCCGACGACGATCGATAGCTATACGAGGCAGAATCGATACAATGAAGCGGAGGTCGGTATCGCCGAATCGGAGCGAAGCGGTAAAGCGATGTTGAACGGCTTTCCGGCGGTCAATCATGGAGTCGCCGGATGTCGCACGTTGATTGACGCTCTCGACACACCGATTCAGATTCGTCATGGTACACCGGACGCGAGACTTTTGACGGAGATATCATACGCCGGTGGTTATACGAGTTACGAAGGTGGAGGCATTTCCTACAATATCCCATACGCCAAAAACGTATCGCTGGAGGCGACAATTCGCGACTGGCAGTATGTTGACAGACTGACGGGTATTTATGAAGAAGCCGGATGTCCGATCAACCGCGAGCCGTACGGTCCATTAACGGGTACGCTTGTTCCACCGTTTGTTTCTCACAGTGTCGCGATCATCGAAAGTCTTTTGGCGGCTGAACAAGGCGTCAAGAATGTCACCGTCGGCTATGGTCAGTGTGGGAATTTGACGCAAGATGTCGCGGCCGTTCAAGTTCTTCAAAGTTTGACAGATGAATATCTTCGCAAATACGGCTATGGCGATGTCAATGTGACGACCGTTCTCCACCAATGGATGGGTGGATTCCCGCAAGAAGAGTCTAAAGCATATTCCGTTATCGCGTGGGGCAGTGCCGTAGCCGCGCTTTCGCATGCGACGAAGGTTATCGTCAAGACACCTCACGAGGCGATCGGAGTTCCCACAAAAGAGGCGAACGCTGACGGGATGCTCTGCACGCGTCAGATCATCAATATGCTCGGAGAACAGAGCCTCAACACATACGGACTCAAGGATGAAAAAGTCATTATCGCGGCCGAGACGCGCTGTGTACTCGACAAGTGCTTTGAACTTGGAAACGGCGATCTCGCCCAAGGTGTTATTTTAGCGATTCGATCAGGCGCACTTGATATTCCTTTCGCGCCAAGCCGTTACAATGCGGGGAAGATGTTGCCGGCTCGTGATAACGATGGTGCGATTCGCTTATTCCATCCGGGTAATGTCCCCTTGACGCCGGAGCTTATCGATTTTCATAAGGAAAAAATTGAAGAGCGTGCGAAATTTGAGAATCGTCAACCGTCATTCCAGATGGTCATTGACGATGTGTACGCGATCAGCAAAGGACGACTCGTCGGTCGTCCGACCAATAAATAAGCAATTTTGGTTTGAATAGAGCAGCGTTGCTGCCGTTAAACATAAGAAAGGATCCCTGTCGACGCTTGAAGCTGGCGGGAGAAAAGAGAGGAAAGAACCACACATGAAAATTACGAAAGTTGTTTGCGCCCCGGGGCGTACAGGATTTTACTTTGATGACCAGAAAGCGATCAAAATGGGGGCGAAGACTGACGGGCTATTTTATATCGGTGAACCTGTGACGCCCGGTTTTTCGGCTATTCGCCAAGCCGGCGAAGCGATCTCGTTAATGCTTATTCTCGAAGATGGGCAAGTCGCATTTGGAGATTGCGCCGCCGTTCAGTATTCAGGAGCAGGCGGTAGAGATCCGCTATTTCTTGCAGAAGATTTTATCCCTGTCATCATGCGTGAAATCGCACCGAAACTCGAAGGTCGCGTGGTCGACTCCTTCCGCGATACGATGGAAGAGTTTGAAAACATGAAAGATAGCGAAGGCAAGCGCCTTCACACGGCGATCCGTTACGGTCTATCTCAAGCGATCCTCGACTGCGTCGCCAAAACAAAAGGTAAGCTCATGTGTGAAGTGATCGCCGACGAGTTCGGGACGACAGTAAGCGAAGAGATGATTCTGATTTTCTCCCAAACAGGCGATCTCCGTCACGATAATGCCGACAAAATGATTCTCAAACATGTCCAAGTATTGCCTCATGCGCTGATCAACAATCTCGAGAAGCTCGGCCCGAACGGCGATGTCCTTGCTGAGTATGTCGAATGGCTCCGCGATCGCGTTCTCAACTACAGACAAGATCCTAACTATCATCCTGTCTTCCATATCGATGTCTACGGTACGATCGGCGAATTATTCGGATACGACAATGTCGAAGTGATCGCTGACTATTTGCAACGTCTCGAAGAAGCCGCTCGCCCGTTCTCTCTTCGTATCGAAGGTCCGATCGATGCCGGTTCGCGTGAACTTCAACTTGAGTGGCTGGCGAAGTTGACGAAGCGTGTTGACGAGCGCGGCATCAAAGTGGAACTTGTTGCCGACGAATGGTGCAACACCGGTGAAGATGTCCGTGATTTTGTGGATGCCGGAGCGGGTCATATGATCCAAATCAAGACGCCTGATCTCGGCAGTCTCCACAAGACAGCCGAAGCTGTTCTCTACTGTAAAGAAAAGGGCGCCGGCGCCTACATGGGCGGAACATGTAATGAGACGAATCGTTCTGCCGAGGTTTGTATCCAAGTCGCGATGGCCATGAAGCCTGTTCAAGTTCTCGCCAAACCCGGTATGGGAGTTGATGAAGGGATCATGATCGCTTTCAACGAGATGCAACGCATTCTCGCCATTCGTGGAGCAAAAAAATGAAACTGACAAAGAAGGCGAGAGCCGGAACGCTCGAATCGGGCGATGTTCTCGTCACCGTTGAGCCGTCGGACTCACTTGAATTCAAGCTGGAATCGCCGGTAAAAGAGCAATTTGGAGCTTCCATTATGCAGACGGCTCGCGAAGTGACCGATTCACTCGGCGTGACGTGTGGATCGATATCGCTTGAAGATCAAGGAGCGCTCGATTGTACGATTCGCGCTAGGCTATCTACCGCGCTTAAGCGCTCCCTAGAGAATGAAGTGGGGGAGTGACCATGAGACGTTCACTGCTGTTTTTGCCCGGTAATCAGCCGAACATGCTTCAAAACGGCGCTGTATTGCCGGCTGACGCCATCATTTTTGATCTTGAGGATTCCGTCGCGCCTACGGAGAAAGATGCCGCGAGAGAACTTGTCGCGTCGGCTCTTCGGACCATTGATTTTGGAGAGCGGGGGCTCGTGGTCCGCATCAATGACATCGAGAAGCCGTATGTCAAGAAGGATCTTGAAGCCGTTGTGTCGGCGGGCGCGATGTCGATCATGGTGCCGAAAGTCTCGGGCGCCCATACGATTCACCACGTCGCGGTCATGCTCGATTTAATCGAAGAGGGTAATTTAGGCTTGATTCGCGCGGTGGAAAAAT
>CAZBOM010000112.1:5062-5512 GCA_964493375.1 uncultured Mageeibacillus sp.
CGGGGCGCACGAAGATTATCGCTCTGATCGAAACGGCAATCGGTATTGAGAGAGCATTTGAAGCGGCGACCGCATCGCCACGCGTTGAAGCTCTCGCGCTCGGCGGCGAGGATTTGTCTGCCGATCTCGGTTGCCCTCGCACGAAAGAAGGGACGGAGATTTTCTACAGCCGATCGAGACTTATTGTCGCGGCGAGAGCGGCCGGTATCGAGGCGATCGATACGCCGTTTACGGACGCCCGAGATGAAGAAGGTTGTTATGCCGACACCGTGTTTGCAAGAAGTCTCGGATTTGATGGCAAACTATCCATCTCGCCACACCATTTGCGCCCCATCCATCGCGCCTTTGCGCCTACGCAAGAAGCGCTCACTTTCGCTCTGGAAGTGAAAGAAGCGATGGAAATGGCAGAGCGTGAAGGGCGTGGCGCTGTGTCTTTACGCGGTAAAATGA
>CAZBOM010000113.1:0-5482 GCA_964493375.1 uncultured Mageeibacillus sp.
CAGCGCCGGCGGAATGATGGAACCGGCCACTGTTTGAATCGTCTTCAAAGACGCCTCTTTACGCCCCATACTCTTCCGATGGTCGAGATAGTGTTGCGTCATAAGGATCCCGTAGTCGACGGTCGCCCCGAGTTGCACCGTACTGATAACAAGATAGCCGATGAAAACAAGCGGCGTGCCTGTAATATACGGGATAGAAAGATTGATCCAAATCGCCAATTCAATTGTAAAGACAAGAATCAGCGGTATGAGAAGCGACTTGAACGTCAACATAATCACAAGGAAAATAGCTAAAATCGCCAACCCGTTGACCAGCGTGAGATCTTGGTTGATTGTCGTTCGCATATCGAGTAATACGACATTGGCTCCCGCGAGATGTGTTCCTCCGTTCGGATAAGCGTGATCGACAATCGCGCGAAGCCTCTCCGCAAGCTCGAAGGTCTCCGGGCTTTCATCGGGCGAATCGGCAATAAGCACAATGCGACTATAATGTTCCGAGACGAACGGCGAGATCACACGTTCGGGCAAAAGCTCAACGGGGATCTCTGTTCCGACCATATTGACATACCCGATAACTGATTTCATTTCAGGGAGGGCTTTTAGGTCTTTCACGAGTTTCTGCTCCGTCGCCCAGTCGCCTTTTGGAACGAGCAACGCCATCTGCATATTGTCCCCAAACACGTTTTTCAGTTTAGCCGAATCGCGTCCTTCACGCGATTCAGCCGGATAGGAACTCGAACCATAAAGAAAATGGTTTGATCTCTGACCGATGTAGGCAGGGACGGCTGCAAGCAACGCTAGAATCACAACCGGGACCGTGATTTTCATGACGACTTTGCTCAATCCTTTAAACGACGGAAGGAAAGACCGATGCGTTGTTTTATCAATCAGCTTATATGACAAAAGCGCGAGAGCCGGCAAAAGGAGGAACACGGTAATCAAACTGACGATCACGCCGCGTGCCAGGACGAGTCCAAGATCCTTGCCGATGCCGAATCGCATAAAAATGAGGGCTAAAAATCCAAAAAATGTCGTCACCGCAGAAGCGCTGACGGGAGCGAAACTCTTCACAATCGCTTGTCGCATCGCTTCCTTCGGCTCAATCCCCTCAGCGCGATAATCGCCAAAACGATGGAGCAAGAAAATGGCATAATCCATCGAGACAGCCAATTGCAAGACAGATCCGACCGCTTGCGTGACAAAAGAGACATCTTGGCTGAAAGAACTCAACCCCATATTGATGAGGACACCCGTCACGACGACGATCAAAAACAATATCGGCTCAAACCAAGAGCGTGTCGCTAAGAGCAAAATGATAAGAGCGGCGGGAATCATAAAGGCGATAATCGTTGTCATTTCAGAGGAGACGCCGCGTTGCATAAACGATTGCTCCACGATATCGCCGCGTATACTCCCCTCTTCACCGACAATACTTTGCAATGCGGCAAGTGCATCCTGCGCGACAACATCGTCCGAAACAGTCAAGTGAAACAGTGCGACACCGTCTTTGAAAAAACCTTCAACGACTTTTTTGTCTTGTAACTCAAGAGGAATACTGAGGTCTAGTTGGTCGTCCAGCCAGAGAATCTCTCGGACAAAATCGAGCGACTTTAGTTTCTCTTTCATGACGAGCGCTTCCGACACCGTTTTCACGGGATACCCAATCTCGGCATTCGGGACAGACTGTGAATACTCCTCGCTCATCGTCTCAACAGCGATCGTCGATGGTGCGTTCTTTGGCAAATAGGAAAAGAGATCAAAATTAATCTTGACTTTGAATGCAAGAAAAACGCTTACCACCATCAGCGCAACAAATAAAAAGAAAATGACGACGCGAAATTTGACGACATATGTTGCCAGAGTATTCATGCTTCTCACATCAAGAGAAAACAAAAAAGACATATCATCGCCTTCGATTTCTCTCGATATCCTCCGTTCCTCTTATCTCATGTCTCCAATAAACATACGTATATCGATATGTTTGACACGTGTATCGTATCAACATAACGTGTGACCATTCGGGCATGAATTTGACAACTTTGTGGAGACGCCCATGAGTCTGACAACAATGTTTCAACAATTGTCTTTTATTCGACAGAAATCGAATAATTGTCTTACTGTGTTAAAATATAAATGAAAATAAACGTGATCGCGGTATGTTCGCTCGACAGCTGTTTTGATACTCTCAAAAGGAACGGTCGCGACACAGGAATCATGTCAATGAAGACACTTGTATTTTGATCTTTCAATCCATACAAATGCATTCTTCAAATAGTCGAGGTGTATGATGATGAATAGGAGCGCTTCCTTCCCTACGAATAACAACTCGCCGTCTCGTCCGAGTAGCAAATTGACAAAAGGGCTGAAACAAAACCAAGGAGACAGACGCAGTCGACGCACATTAGCCGCGCTTCAAAGCAGTCTCGTCGAGCTATTGCTCCAAAAGCCTCTCCGCGACATCACGATCACTGAATTAACTGAAACGGCCGATATCAGCCGTACGACTTTCTATCTCCACTACACCGACATCAATGATCTATTCCACCAGATGGAAGATGATATCTACCGACAATTTGAGAAAATCATTCACGAAAGTGTCGTCGATTCGACGACGATCATGCACATCGAGATCGATAAGTCAGGCAACATTCAATTGCCAACGCTCTATGAGGTGTTTAAATTCATCGATGACAACACTGATTTATGCGTCGTTCTCCTGACAAACCCCGACAGTACATTTCTCAATAGAGTTTGGGCAGAAGGACATACGACATTGATCAACAGAATCGTCAATTCGAGCGATGAGAAGTACAAACGTTCCGTAGAATATTATTACTATCTCGTCTCGAATGGTATACGAGGATTGATCGAGCATTGGCTCGAAACAGGGATGAAAGAATCGGTTGACGAAGTCTATCGAATCGCCGCCAACTTTGTCCTGCACAACTTAGCTTTCTTGCAGCAAGACAGCGCGATGCGACGCCTGTAAAGAAAAGAGGTACCTATGGAACACGATATCATTAAACAGCAGTTGATAGAGGCTGTCGAAGCGTTAATCAAAGAAGCGCGCCACTCAAAGCAAGGCGATGTATTTGTCCTCGGCTGTAGTTCCAGTGAAGTTCTTGGACTTCACATTGGGAAAGGATCGAGTCAAGAGATTGGATCACTGATCATCAGCACACTGATGCCACTTATCAGATCACGAGGATTTTACTTGGCCGTACAAGGTTGCGAGCATATCAATCGCTCACTCGTTGTGGAGCGAGATGTCATGCTGCGCGACCATCTCGAAGAAGTGAATGTTGTCCCCGCCTTACATGCCGGTGGCGCTTGTTCCGTCGCCGCGTACGAACAATTTGAAGACCCCGTCATGGTCGAGTTCATCCAAGGAACACTCGGGATGGATATCGGAGACACTGAAATCGGCATGCATATTAAACACGTTCAACGACCCGTCCGTTTGAGCACGAAACACATCGGCGAAGCGAGAGTGACCGCTCTCATGTACCGCCCGAAACTCATCGGCGGAGAGCGAGCGCTCCATCAGAAATAATATAAAGAAAAGAATCAAGAAACGCTGTAGGACAAAATCGAATGCTTAACATAAAAAAGGACTCAGCCTGACAAAGTCAGATACTGAGTCCTATTTATTGGAGCCTGCGGACAGATTTGAACTCCCGACCTGCCGCTTACAAGGCGGCTGCTCTACCAGCTGAGCTACGCAGGCGTGCAGAAATTATCCTACCCGACGTCTGCCTTTATGTCAATCTTCTTTTTTGACAACATTTCATTTCTTTTTATTACAGAATTAATTACGCAGTCAGTTTGTCAGGAACTCCTGCAAGTATCAACGAATTTTCTTCTTTAAGTGATGTTCTCTTATTTACTTATTTACTTATCCTCCCTCTTTTATGTAAGGGATACCAAGTTTCGCTGGCACCTTAAAGCTCCTTCTGCTAACCGTCAACACGATTGTTAGGATGTAGGGTAAGGCAATAAAGAATTCGTTAGGTAAGAACCCGCCACCACCTAAAGATTGCATATAGATACTAATCGATTCGGCCAACCCAAAAACAAGGGTTCCAATGACCGCGCCAATCGGATGCCAATTTCCGAGGAAACAAATGGCGAACGCGATCCAACCACGCCCACCAATGATACCGGACGTAAACATACCGAGGAAACCGATTGAATAGAAAGCTCCGGCAATGCCACCCATTAACCCTGAGAAAAGCACTGTCGCGAAACGTACAAAATTCACATTGATACCGGCGACATCAGAAGCAACGGGATTTTCTCCTGTCGAGCGAATGGACAATCCAATGGACGTGCGATATAGCACAAAATATATCAAAGGGATGATGAAGTACATGATGTACGTCAAAATATTCTGGTTAAAAAAGACCTCGCCAAGCACGGGAATTTTGATTAAAAGCGGTATTGGCAACTGCGGTAATCTGTCGATTTTCAAAGGACTTGTCGGCACTCCAAATAATACGCGCTGAAAGTAGGTACAAAGACCTGCGACCAGAATGTTCAATGCTGTCCCCGTTACGACTTGATGTTGTCTCATAATTACCGTAACAAATGCGTAAATGGAAGCAACGAAAAGACCTAACGCCATAGCAAGCAAAATGCCGTATACGGCGCTACCCCACAAATATGTACCGACAAAACCACCCCATGCTCCGATTAAGAATATTCCTTCAATTGCCGTAACCATCATGCCCGAACGTTCAGCAACAACTTCAGAGAGCGAGCCATATAACAGTGGCGTGCTCATGGTCATGGCACGTGCCAAGATTCCAATCACAACGTTCATACTACGCCTCCTCTCTCTTCAATCGCTTCTTATCACGTCGAACACCAATTTGCGCTCGCACGTAATATGCGATTATCACAAAAAGCATGACACTGCCTTGGATGATAGACACAATGCTTGGAGGAACATTGATCCCGGGAATTCGCCCCATCAATGTCCCGATCACAGAGATACCCCCAAATAAGATGGATGCGAAAATAATGCCAATCGGATTAGCATTTGCGAGAATAGCAATGCCAAGTCCTGCTGCACCAATTTCAGGATTAAAATCTTGGATCAGCATGTGTTGGACGCCGTTCACCTCTGTGAAACCGGCTGCTCCCGCTAGCGCTCCGCTAATCAGGAACGCAATCACAAAAATCTTCCGAGAGCTAACGCCTGCCAGTTCCACTGCACGAGCGTTACTCCCAATTGCGCGAATACGGAATCCGAGAGGTGTCTTATAAAGGAATATCCAAATAAATATGGCCGACAAAATGGCAATGATGAATCCCAGATTCAGTCTTGTTCCCGGAAGAATTTTAGGAATCCACGCCGATTGACTCAGCGCATCAGTCTGAGGGTATTCACCCTTCGTCTCCTTGAGAATTGTTCGCAAAAGGTAATTCATGAAAGCCAGCGCTACATGGGTTGACATCATGGATGTTAGAAACTCATTTG
>CAZBOM010000114.1:0-5328 GCA_964493375.1 uncultured Mageeibacillus sp.
CGACGCTGGCCTTATTCACGCGCGACGGTGGCCTTGAGCGGGCGCGATTTCCATAGAAAAAGGCAATGTTATTAACTTGAGGGTGTTTCCCGGCTTCAACAAGCCATATTTCTATAAATCCAAAGCATATATGCGAAGCGATACGTCGACAATACAGGTAGACAGCCAGGAATTAAAGCGTCTCATTATGCAAGGGGAAAACACAACATATGATTCCCTGGTTTCTAACGAGCAGAACTTATCCTTTGTTTATCTTGAAGATAAGCTTATTAGTACTCTAGGAATCAGCAGAATAACCGAAGATATACTCTTAACCCTAGAGTTGTTAGACAGAAAAAAGCGATTCACAAATGCAGGAAAATTATTGTCCGATCGAAATAAAACAAAGGGAATCGATATTATTAAGTTCGGCCAGAAAATAGATGTGATTCTTCACAGATATACACTAGATAATATGTCACTACTCGAAGTATTTGATAGAGCCACGGAGATCTACAAAGAGAATTATCAGTACGAAGTAATTGATGGATTATACCGAAAGAATGTTGAGAGAGTCCCGGAGAAAGCTTTCCGTGAAGTTATTGCAAATGCATTAGTGCATCGAGATTGGTTGATACCCAGCAATATTCAGATTTCGATGAAAGACAATGCCATTGAGATAACATCTCCCGGCAGACTACCGGACGGAATTTCCGAACAAGAGTATCTCCATGGCCAGATATCCGTCATGCGAAATCCAATTATTGGTAATATCTTTTTCAGACTAAAAATTATTGAGGCTTTCGGGACGGGAATTACGAAGATCCATGAGGCTTATTCAATAAGCAGCAAAAAGCCGGTTATTACCTTCTTCGAAAATTCAATCCAGATTATTCTTCCGGTTATTTCTGATATTGATGTATTAACCGACGATGAGAAAAAAGTATACTTGGCGATACAAAACAAGGAAGTATCCAGTTCAAAGATTTCTAAAGCAACCGGATTTGGGAAAAACAAAGTCCTTGGGATTTTAGTCAAATTGATTGATGAAGGCTTTGCTGTCAAAACGGGAGAAGGCAGAGGAACGAAATATGTTAGCAAGTAAAGCCTATCTGTTGTTACAAGTGCAATTGAAATATTGGAGGCAATCTAGTGTGGCAAAATTATTCCAAAAACTCCGCATGTTGAGACGGTCGTATTGATGTCAAGAAACGGCTGTAAGCCTCTGATATCAATACTTTAATAGGCGAGGAAGAATTTATGAATGTCCATAGTCTTTGGAAAGGTATACTGGCGCAAGACGAACAGGCAATTAGAAGGTATTTTCACGAAGATGCCTATGTTAATTGGCACTGTACCAATGAGCACTTTAATGTTGATGAGTTTATCATTGCTAACGGTGAATACCCCGGTGATTGGGACGGAGAAGTTGAACGCGTTGAAGTGCTGGACGACTTAATCATCACGGCAACAAAGGTATACCCTAAGGACAGAAGTTCACATTTTCATGTGGTATCGTTCATAAGAATAGCCGACGATAAAATCATATCAATGGATGAATATTGGGCAGATGATGGTGTTGCTCCTCAATGGAGATTAGATAAACATATTGGTAGAGCTATCAAATGCGGCGAGGAGCACAGATAAGGAAGAAATAGCGAAAGAACGCCTATTTGATGGCGTTATTGTAATCCTGTTGTTATCATCGTCTTGTTAGGACCTTTCGGACATACCGAAGTAGTTAGCTGCTTAAGTTTGAATCATGTTTGATTTCTCTCTTGCTTCTTTTATTACTAAACTGTCGATCATGAAGCATTTTCCCAAATCCATTATTTAATTCATTGATTCGAAGAGTGGTATTTATTATACTAATCATACAAATCATACAAATCATACTTTGGGGGCCAGAAAGATGAAACACCCAGAAGGAAAATATGCTTGGACCGTTAAAGTGGGAGAAAAGGGACAGTTTGTTATACCCAAAGAAGCCCGTGATGTTTTCAACATTAATCCCGGAGACACATTAATCGTGCTGGGTGATATCAATCAAGGTATTGCCATACCGCCTAAAAATATGTTCAAAAATTTGATTGAGACTATTTTCGGAGGCAATGCGCCGAAAGAGGATGAAGAATGAATGCAATCGTCATGAGAGAGCTTACAAAAAATTATGGACGTGTCGTGGCTGTCGATCATCTTAGTTTGGATGTTGAACAGGGTGAATTGTTTGCTTTGCTCGGTGTCAATGGCGCGGGAAAAAGCACAACCATTAAAATGTTGTCTTGCGTAATCAAGCCTACAAGCGGGGATGCCTCTTTGCTTGGAGATAGTATTATTTCTAATCCTCACGCGGTCAAAGAGAAATTCGACATCTCGCCACAGGAAACGGCGGTTGCCGCCAATCTGTCTGTGATGGAGAATTTGGAACTTATGGCAGGCATTTATGGACAAAACAGTAAACTGGCAAAGAAAAATGCTCGCGAAATGGCAGAGAAATTTGGTTTAGAAAAGGAATTGAAGAAAAAAGCTAAGCACTTGTCAGGAGGTATGCAAAGGCGTCTTTCTATTGCGATGGCTCTGATTTCAGATCCGCAAATTCTGTTTTTAGATGAACCGACCCTAGGGCTTGACGTGTTGGCTCGACGTGAATTATGGGCATCCATCAAAGAATTAAAAGGAAAAGTGACGATTATTCTCACAACCCATTACATGGAAGAAGCGGAAAGTTTATCTGACCGTATCGGCATCATGGCAAGTGGTCAGTTAATCGCTGTGGGCACCGTGGCGGAATTAACGACGAAGACAAGTACGTCTACGTTGGAGGATGCTTTTGTTGCGCTTTCAGGAGGTGTTCGATGAAGATTTTCTTATTTGCGAAACGAAATACGAAGGAAATATTACGTGACCCGCTCAATCTTTTTTTCGGTCTCGGCTTTCCGCTCGTTCTGTTAGCGTTGCTATCGATTATCAATGCCGCCATTCCTGCCGAAGCGAACAACACGATGTTTCATATAGACAATCTTGCTCCGGGATTGGCTATGTTCGGGAGTGTTTTTATGGCATTGTTTGCGGGGATGCTGTTATCCAAAGATCGCACATCCTCTTTCTTAATGCGTCTTTTCACCTCTCCTATGACCGCCATGCATTTTATTTTAGGGTACACGTTGCCAATGCTTATCATGACGATCGCACAGGCGACCATAACCTTTTTATCGGCCGTGGCTTTCGGACTTGAGATAAGTGTTCACATTCTCCCCGGAATTGTTGTCACAGCTTTGACTTCATTGCTGTTTGTCGGTTCAGGTCTGTTTTTTGGCAGTTTTTTAAACGACAAAGCGGTTGGGGGTGTTTGTGGGGCATTGTTGACCAATGTGGCGGGTTGGCTATCCGGCGTGTTTGTTCCGATTGATTTGATAGGCGGCACCTTCAAGAAGATAACAAATTTATTACCGTTTTATCATAGTGTCGAAGCAATCAAGCTAACGATAAGCGGTCAATATCGTCCTATTCTTCCTCATTTGGCTGTTGTCATGGGATATACGATTGTCATTTTCGCTCTTGCGATTCTCGTCTTCAATCGGAGAATGAATGAAGAAAGAAAGTAAATAAAAGGCTGATCTTTCGGCTGTTTTGCAAATGCCCTGAGAAATGGCGATTATGGAATTCTATTCCGTAATTGCCGCTTTACTTTGATAGGAATATCGGCTAAAATGGAATTACAATCCAAAATAGCCGAAAGGATTATCGTTATGTATATTAAACGTGCGATTGAGCCGTTGCTCTTAGAGGTGGTCAAGACATTTAAAGTTCTACTCGTAACAGGCCCTCGCCAAGTAGGCAAATCGACAACTCTACAACATCTTTTTGGGAGTGGTGTCTACGAGTATGTCACTCTGGATGACCTACTTGAGCTCGAAATTGCCAAAAGGGATCCGAAAGCTTTTTTTCTAAATCATCCGGGTAAGCTGATCATTGACGAAATCCAATATGCACCTGAATTATTTCGAGAAATCAAACATCGAGTTGATCGAAACCATGAGTATGGGCAATACATTTTAACGGGTTCTCAGACGTTTGACCTTATGTCCGGGATTACTGAAAGTTTGGCAGGAAGAGTCGGTATTGTTCATCTCAGTGGACTTTCAATCAGGGAAGTATTGCAGGATCAATACAGAAAACCTTTCATTCCAACACACGATTTCTTGCATGCGGAACGCCTGACTGTACATGGAATGGAGCTTTGGAATAATATTCATCGCGGTAGCTTACCTGAGCTGACAAAGCTTCAAGAGATGGATCACAATCTCTACTATGCTTCATATGTCAGCACTTACATTGAACGCGATGTGAGAGCGATCACCAACATTAAAGATCTCAATCTTTTTGCGCAGTTTGTTAGAGTGTTAGCGGCTCGTGTTTCGCAGCTCGTGAACTATGCTGATATGGCGAAAGAGCTTGGAGTCGACAGCAAGACGGTAAAAGCGTGGGTGTCAATGTTAGAAGCATCGGGCATTGTTATTTTGGTGCAACCGTTCTTTAACAACCGCCTGTCTCGGGTTGTCAAAACGCCTGTTCTTTATTTTATGGATGTGGGGTTGTTGACTTACTTGTTGAAGTGGACGACACCGGAAACACTTATGAGTGGAGCCATGTCAGGTCCAATTTTCGAGAGCTTCGCTGTCAGTGAAATTGTGAAGTCATTTTACAATGCAGGAATGATCAATCCTGCCATTACTTTTTATCGAGATAGAGATCAAAAAGAAATTGATCTTATTGTCGAATCTTCGGGAGTCTTATATCCAATCGAGATAAAGCAAACGTCATCTCCAAACATGAACATGGCAAAGCATTTTCATTTGCTCGAAAAGGCGGAGGGTTTCAAGATGGGGACACAACTGATTTTGTGCCAAGTAGAAAAACTAACCTACTTGACGAGTGATCTCATCGCTTATCCGGTGGGGGCAATTTAAGAAATAGGAGACTACTCTACGTCTTCATCGATAAAAGATTCTGTATCGGTTTCTATTTCTTCCGATGAGGGCGGCAAGTTTTTCAGCTTATTGCGCTTTTTGACTTGTTCGCGGACGAGCTTGTAAACGGTGGCGGTCAGCGGGACACCGAACAGGACACCGCTGATACCTGCCATTCCCATGCCGACGACGACAGAGGCGAAGACCCACATGCCGGGCATGCCAATCGATTTTCCGACGACTCGTGGATAGATGAGATTGCCTTCAAGTTGCTGGAGAATAACCAAGAATAATATGAACAAGAGAGCTTGATTGATGCTGTGAGGGGCAATCATGATGAAACCGACGGCGGCTCCAACATAAGAACCGACGATCGGGA
>CAZBOM010000115.1:0-5323 GCA_964493375.1 uncultured Mageeibacillus sp.
GGCACCGAGGTCGCGAGCGACTTGCGCGTCGTGCGGCGTATCGGCATTCGCGCGAACTTTCATGTCGCTGAGCTCGTCAGCCCATTCCATAATGACTTGGAAATTTCCTGACACTTCAGCTTCACGTGTTTCTATCTGACCTTCATAGACGATACCGGTGGAACCATCGAGTGAGATGTAATCATTCGGGCCGTAAACTTTATCGCCAATCGTCATCGTCTTCGCTTTTTCATTAATAACCGCTTCAGAACAACCGGAGATACAGCACTTGCCCATACCGCGCGCTACAACGGCCGCGTGCGACGTCATGCCGCCTCTAGAGGTCAAGATACCTTCCGACGCGTTCATTCCCTGAATGTCTTCGGGAGACGTCTCTTCACGGACAAGGATCACTCGGCGTTTTTCATCTTTCGCCTTTGCGGCTTCTTCAGCTGTAAAACAGATTTGACCGTAGGCTGCGCCCGGTGAGGCCGGCAGCCCTTTGGCGATACGTTTACCTTCGGCGAGCGCGGCGGGATCGAACGCGGGATGCAACAAAGCGTCGAGTTGCTTCGGATCGATGCTGAGGAGTGCTTCTTCTCTCGAAATCATACCCTCTGTCACCATATCGACGGCAATCTGCAAAGCGGCCGTCGCTGTACGTTTTCCGCTTCTCGTCTGGAGAATAAAGAGTTTTCCATTTTCAATGGTGAATTCGAGATCTTGCATGTCGCCGTAGTGTACTTCGAGTTGTTCGGCGATATCAACAAATTGCTTGAAGACTTCAGGCATTTGCTCTTCGAGGTGGTCAATCGTCAAAGGCGTGCGAACGCCGGCAACGACGTCTTCTCCCTGCGCGTTCATCAAGTACTCTCCGTAGAGTTCGTTGACGCCTGTCGCTGGGTTTCTCGAGAAGGCGACACCCGTGCCTGATGTCTCACCCATGTTCCCGTATACCATTTCCTGCACGTTGACGGCGGTACCCCAGTGCGAGGGGATGTTGTGCATCTGACGGTAGAAGACGGCGCGCTCTGTATTCCACGAACGGAAGACGGCTTCGACGGCGAGAATGAGTTGTTTTCTTACATCCTGCGGGAAGGCTTCACCTTGCTCGCGATGGTAAATAGCTTTAAATTCATTGACGATCTTTTCGAGATCAGCCACGGAGAGATCGAGATCGAGTGTAACGCCCGCTTCCTCTTTGACGCGGTCAAAAGCTCCCTCGAAATGCACTCTGTCAATATCCATGACGACATCGGCGAACATCATGATAAAACGGCGATAGCTGTCAAGCACAAAACGGCGATTATCCGTCAGTGTCGTCAAACCGTCTGCGACAACATCGTTGAGCCCTAGGTTCAGGACGGTGTCCATCATGCCGGGCATCGACGCGCGAGCGCCGGAACGAACGGAGAGTAAAAGTGGCTTTTCGGGGTTGCCGAATGCCTTTCCTGTCACTTCCTCAAGCATTTCCAGAGACTTAAATATCTCGGCTTCAATTTCGGGCGAAATTTTCTTTCCGTCACCGTAATAGCGATTACAAGCTTCTGTCGTCACGGTAAAGCCATTGGGTACAGGCAATCCCATGCCGACCATCTCGGCGAGGTTGGCGCCTTTACCGCCCAACAAATTACGCATTGACGAATTTCCTTCAGAAAACATATAGACGTATTTCGTCATGTTTATTCCTCCAATTTTAGGTTTACATCGAATACTGATCGTTCAGATCAGTGACAATCTATGGCAGATAATACTTATGGCAGATCGAACTTGCCTTCAAAATAGCTGACGAGCCGGTCAATCGGGATACGCACTTGCTCCATCGAATCGCGCTCACGCACGGTGACGGCGTTATCTTCGAGCGAATCGAAATCGAACGTCACACAATACGGCGTTCCAATCTCATCTTGACGACGGTAACGTCTTCCAATCGATTGGCGATCGTCAAACTCGCAGAGATAGTGTTTGACGAGTTTGTGGTAGACAGCTTCAGACGCCTCGCGAAGTTTATTGGAAAGCGGCAGAATCACGATTTGAACGGGCGCCAAGAAAGGTGCGAAGCGAAGCACTGTTCTCGTCTCTCCGTTTTCTAACGTCTCTTCATCGTATGCCTCGGAGAGAACAGCGAGAAGCAGACGGTCGACACCGAGTGACGGTTCAACGACGTAAGGGATGTACTTCTCTTGCTTTTCCGGATCGAAATAGCGCAAGTCTTCCTTGGCGTGCTCGATATGTTGCTTCAAGTCGTAATCGGTTCTGTCGGCGATACCCCACAGTTCACCCCAGCCGAACGGATACAAGTACTCAATATCGGTCGTCGCGAGCGAGTAGAATGAGAGCTCCTCTTTGCTGTGCGCGCGCAAGCGCAAATTATCTTTCGAGAGTCCGAGATCGTGTAGCCAATTCACACAGAAATCGCACCAGTATTCAAACCACTCGAGGTCTGTGCCCGGTTCACAGAAAAATTCAAGCTCCATTTGCTCAAACTCACGCGTTCTGAAAATAAAGTTACCCGGCGTAATCTCATTGCGGAACGCTTTACCGATTTGACCGATGCCGAAAGGGATCTTACGGCGTGATGTACGCTGGACATTGCGGTAGTTGACGAAAATACCTTGCGCCGTCTCAGGTCGCAAATAGATTTCGGACAAGCTGTCTTCCGTGACGCCTTGGAACGTTTTGAACATCAGATTGAACTTACGCACGTCCGTGAAGTTGTGCGCTCCGCAGGAAGCACAGGGGATGTTGTTCTCTTTGACATAATTAAGCAACGCTTCATTATCCCAGCCGTCAACATTCAAGCTAATCCCTTGTTCCGCGTTCCAGCCGTCGATGAGCTGATCGGCACGTGCTCTCGCACGACATTCTTTACAGTCGATCATCGGGTCGGAGAAACCGGCGACGTGTCCCGAGGCGACCCACACTTGAGGGTTCATCAAGATCGCCGCGTCGATTCCGACATTGAGCGGGCATGTTTCGACGAAACGACGCCACCACGCCGCTTTAATTCGATTCTTTAAGGTTGTGCCATACGGACCGTAATCCCATGAATTAGCGAGACCGCCATAGATTTCAGATCCTTGATAAATAAAGCCCCTGTTACCACAAAGGGCAACAATATCTGCGAGGGCGTGTTGTTCTCTTGACATGAAGGTCCTTTCCAAGATTTCCGTTAGTCATCTTGATCCTCCTCGCCTGTGTCCGTTTAATCGGCAGGCTTCAGAGGAACTGATTAATTATTCGTGTTTCGCTTTTTAGAATTTTATTCTTTAACGGCTTCTTCTGGCTGTTCATCCACGACGGCATCGTCTTCCGGTTGAACGTCCGTTTCGTCTGTTTGTTCCGTGACGGTTTCTTCCACCGCGGCCTTACGCTCTTCGGCTTCCAGTTGGGCGATCAATCTCTCGGCGATGAGCGAAGCATCTTCTGCCGTAATACCGGCTTGCATAAAGACATCTTCATCAGAAAAACGGTCAACTTGGCGCACCATGCGACTTTGTTCTTCGAGTCGCTCTTCTTCTTCTTTGGCGCGCGCTTCGCGTTCCGCCGCTTCTCTGGCCGCGATAATCCTAGGATGCTCAGGAATAATGACATCCCATTTGCCATACCGATACGCGACAGTTCCGGAGCAAATCTCTTCACCTGCCAGCGTGACATTATTCGGCGTCTCCGATTCAACGGTCGGTCTGGCGCCTGCTGTCAGTTGTCGGGCTCTTCTGGCCGTCAACATCGCGAGAACATAACGGTTCTCCGCGCGCGGTAATAATGATTCAATTGAAGGATGTGTTAACATAGATAACTCCTGTCCATTTCTACTCTTTATCTAAACCATTCGGTAAAAAACGATAACCTTAAGAATTATACGCTTTTTGGCTCCTCTTCGTCAACAAAAAGCCTATCAACTCGCCTCTTTTCGGCTCTGATGATCGCTTGAATGTCGGACGACGCTTCCTCCACCTTACCGTTCACAACGAGATAGTCAAAATATTGTATGCGATTTAATTCGTCTTGCGCCGTTTTCAATCGTTGTTCAATGCGTTCCGGAGTCTCTGTCCCCCGCGCGAGAAGTCGATCGCGCAATGCTTTTTCTGATGGAGCCGATATAAAAATGAGAATGGCATCGGGATAGTTTTCCTTTAGCTCTAAAGCGCCTCTCACCGTGAGATCAAGCAAAACGTCGACTTCATTTTCTGTTTTCTCAACGATGGTCGCTTTCGGTGTTCCGTAATACTCATCCAAGTAGATATCAAACTCAAGCACTTCTCCCGCCTCTATGAGTGCTCGAAAATCTTCCTTCGAAGTGAAGTGATAAGAGACACCGTGAACTTCCCCTTTTCGCGGCTCACGCGTGGTCATCGAAATGGAATGAAAGAGCGTCGGATCGTCAGCTTTAAGGGCATCGATGAGCGAGTTTTTGCCGACTCCTGACGGACCGGTCAGCACGACCAGGAGACCTCTTTTTTTCTTTGCTTTTCTCTCACTTTTCATCGCCATCACCTGCTTCTTCGCGTGTCTTTTGCGTTTGCAACTGAAGTGCTTCCGGTTTGATCGCTGAAATCACGATGTGGTCACTGTCCATCACGAGGACTGATTGCGTTTTCTTGCCTCCGGTGGCATCGATGAGAGACAAGCGGTCGCGCGCATCTTGAATCAGTCGCCTGGCTGGCGCCGAATCCGACGTCACGACGGCGATGAGCCGCGCCCGCGCGACGAAGTTACCGTACCCTACCGATATCATGTCATAAGCCATCTATGTCACCTCACTCAAAATTCTGAACTTGCTCGCGGATTTTCTCGATCAATGTTTTCATTTCCACGACTGTTTGCGTCAACTCAAGGTCATTCGCCTTTGAACCAATCGTGTTAATCTCTCTGAATATCTCTTGAATAAGAAAATCGAGCCTTCTCCCAACCGGTTCCGTCGACCGCAGTCCTTCTTCCAACGCATCCATATGTGACGCGAGACGTGTCACTTCTTCATCGATCGAAGCACGATCAGCGAATAGAGCCGTTTCGGCGAATAAACGCTGGTTATCGTACCATTCGGGGCGATTCTCCTCGAGCAATTCCTCTGCCCTTGAAAGGAGTTTGTCGCGATATAGTTGCGGAACTTCCGGTGCTCGTTTTTCCACAAGGGCAACATGCTTTCTAAAGTCATCGACTTTCTCAAGCAGATCGGACGCGATAAAAGCGCCTTCTTCTTCTCGCGCTTCATTGAGATTAAGAAGTGATTTCTCAACGGCCTCTACGATTAATATAGAGATGAGCTCTTCATCGTCTTCATCTTGGCCGACCGACAAAACGCCTTCTCGTTCCGACAGCCACCGAACGCGATCAGGCGTCT
>CAZBOM010000116.1:0-4305 GCA_964493375.1 uncultured Mageeibacillus sp.
CGGAATATGCGGCCTGCGCCGCCCGCCTCACCAGGGCCCGCCAAGCCGCCGCCAAACGGCTGGAAGAAGGCATGCGTCGGCAGCTTTCGGAGCTGGGCTTTAGCCATGCGGATTTCTCCGTGCAATTTCAATGCGAAGAAGCCATTTCCTCCCTGGGCGCCGAGCGGGCGGAGTTTATGCTCAGCGCCAACGCGGGCGAGCCCTTGAAACCCTTGGAAAAGGTGGCTTCCGGCGGCGAAATGAGCCGCATCATGTTAGCCATGAAGGCCATCTTCGCCCAAGGGGACGCCATCCCCACCTTGTCGCGGATTGTGATGGGATCGTTGTGGTGGTTGGTTCTCGTGGCCCCGTGGCTCATCATCTTTCGCGTGACGGGAATTTTGTCGACGGCGCTTCCCATGGCAGTCGTGCTTTTCAGCGTTTATCTCGCCGGCGCGCTCTTCATGCTCTTTATCGGGCGAACGCGGACGTCAACTGTTTCGATTTTCCAGGTTGGCTGGCTGACCTTCTTCGCGTTGTTATTCGCGGGTGGCGTACTCTACCCGACCGATCTCTTTCCGCAGTGGTTGCGTCTGAGTTCGACCTATACGCCGATGTCCCCGGCGATGAACGCCGTGCAAGCGGCTCTCTCCTCACAGGGCGTCATCTCCTTAAAAGAAATCTTGTTGCCGTTCTGGCCAGTGCTGCCGACCTTTTTACTCGTGTGGATCGGGGCGAAAGCCCAAAGGAGGCGCGCATGAGATTTGCTTGGGCGTTCGTTTTTGGCGTGTGGGCAGGATGGTCGAGCGTATGCTCGCGTCCGAGCGAGTCAGCTTATTCGGTTGTCGCGAACAGGGCAAAAAGGAGGCGCGCATGAGATTTGCATGGGCGTTTGATTTTGGCGTGTGGACGGGATGCCCGAGCGCATGCTCGCGTCCGAGCGAGTCGATTATTTCGGTTGTCGCGAACAAGGCAAAAAGGAGGCACGCATGAGATCGATGTTGACGTTGATCAAACTCAAGCTCAGCGTGATGGCGCGTCGGCCGATCATTCTTGTGTTCTGTCTTGTTGTCCCCGTTTTGCTGTCGCTTCTTTCCGGTTCGGTGCTCGAGCGAAACGATCTCTACTTCATCGAGGGCGGCTATGTCGATCTCGCAGACAACCGAGCGAGCCGCGACCTGATCACGTTGTTGGAGTCGAGCGGGCTTCGTTGGACGAGCTTGCCGGAGGCTGACGCGAAGCGAACGCTCGCACAGGGTAAAGTGGATGGCTTGTTGGTGATCCCCGCTGATTTTGGGCTGGCGGATCATCCGCAACCGGACGCGACGTCACCGCCCGACGGACGACAACGCTACGGGGTGACTTTTTATCCGGGTGGCAACGAGATCGCGAGCGATCTTGTCGAAGAGTGTTTCAGCATTTCCGCGCTCGCGTTGTGGCGAGAAGAGGTTTTGGTAGACGATTTGATGAAAATGGTCCCCGACGGGTCGATCTCCCGACATGATATGCGGTTGCGGTTGAAGGATAATACAGACATCGCGCGCCGAGAAGGGGCGAGCTTGAAATTTGAGATGTACGGTGAATCGCCTTTGGGAAAAGTGCAGATCGTGATGATTCCTGATTTCGCGGTGGAGATTCTTTTCTTGTCGATCTTTTCGCTGCTAGGAAGCCTCATGCTGGCCGACGCGGCGACACAGCGACGCCTCCGCTCGATCAGCGGCGGCTTCTTACGCGATTATATGTCGTCGCTTCTCGCGTTGACGATCGCCGGAGCCGTTCAACTCTCTTTGATGGTGGGACTCACATATCTCATCCTCCCCGGAGTCACTCGACCGGAGGGATATTGGCTCGTCATGGGCGTGTTCTTCTTGCTGATGCTTGCGTTCGGTCAACTCGTCTCGCTCATTCATTCGGAGCAGCGCTTTGTTCCCGCGTCTCTCATTCTCTTTATCTCGGCGCTCATCGGCGGCACCTTCATCCGTCTCCCCTCTATTTTTGTCGAGCGCGTCGGGCAGTACACGCCGCATGGCTGGGCTTTCGCCCAGATGAACGGAATGGGCACGACCTTTCTGCTCGTAGCCGTCGCGGCGATCGGTTTCACACTCCTGATCCTCGCGTATTTCTTGCAAAATCGCAGTCGGCATTTGGCGGGGTGAACGTACGGCTTTGCATTTCTCGTTCTCGCCTTTTTCTCGTAGAATCGCGCCGAGAGTTTGGCGAGGTGAACGATCGGATTCACGCTCCTGATCCTCGCTTATTGCCTGCAAAATCGCAGTCGGCATCTGGCGGGTTGAACGTTCCCCTTTGATTTAGCGGGTGAATCGTTTCAGATAATGCGAGCTCAATCAATATAGGCAGCCTGGCGCGATGAGGCTCTTTCGTGTAAAGGGGCGGCGTGGCGCGATGAGGCTCTTTCGTGTAAAGGGGCAGCCTGGCGCGATGAGGCTCTTTCGTGTAAAGGTCAGCCTGGCGCGATGAGGCTCTTTTGTGATGTGTCATATTAGTATCGCAGACAACATTTTTCACGGTCGCGTTTCCCATGTTTATCACGTCAATGGTAAAGTAATAAAGAGGGTGAAGAGACTCCGGAACGCGGATAGTTGTCACCTCATCGCAGTTGTTGATTGAGTAACAGAGCCTAAAAAGGATGATAAGTATGAGTCATGACAAATCGTTAGATAAAATGAGAGAACAGCTCGGTCTCATCCACATTTATTGTGGGGACGGCAAGGGCAAGACGACGGCAAGCGCAGGGCTGGCCGTTCGCGCGCGAGGCAATGGACTGAACGTTCTCATGACGCAGTTTTTGAAAAGCGGGACATCGGGTGAACTCGATCCGCTTCGCAAATTGGGTGTCGAGATCATCTCGGGGTCCTACTCGCAGAAGTTTGTTTTCATGATGAACGATGAAGAAAAAGCGGCGACGCGTGAGCGTTGTGAGCAGCAATTCCGAGACGCGACGACGAGAAGTCGCGATGGCGTCGATCTTCTCATTCTTGACGAAGTCATGGGAGCAATCGCGACCGGCATGCTTTCGGAGCAAGAAGTCATCGAGTTTCTGAAGACGAAGCCGGAGCACCTTGAAGTCGTCCTGACGGGGCGCGACCCGTCGCAAGCGCTGATCGATCTCGCGGATTACGTCTCCGAGGTCGTCATGCGAAAACACCCATACGAAACATCCGGTCTGACCGGACGCCAAGGTATTGAGAGATAACGAGCCGGGAAGCGTTCGTCGGATATCGAAGACGCCTGATAGAGCGCATTCGAGGGATTGGGGTATAAATTACCAAGAAGCGTTCGTCGGATATCGAAGACGCCCGATGAAGCGCGACTAAGGCACTAAAAGATAGGAGAATACTATTATGCGTGAATATCACGACACCATTTTGATCGTCGATCTGGGCGGCGGGCTCGCCCGTGTGATCGTCCATAAGATCAGAGATTTGAATATATACGCGGAGATTCTGTCGCCACAGCGAATGATTCGGCACGAGAGCCTGACGGGCGAGACGCTGAAGGGCATCGTTGTGACGGGGAGGATCGATTCGTCCGTTTGCGCCGATGATGCCGCGACATGCCTGACACCCGGGCTCTGGGAGAAAATCCTCCAAGCAGAACTTCCTGTTTTTGCGATTGGAACTGCCGCCGTTGAGATGCTCAAAGCGAGCGGCCTAGAGCAGGAAAAAGCGATTTTCGGCGTGGAGCTCGTCTCGATGAAAAAACCGGCTGAAGAGCCTGTGATTCTGGAGCCTTTCTCGATTGACGAGCATCTCGAGCCCTTCCTCTTTGATGTCTGCGGTTGTTCGGGAGATTGGACGGTCGAATCTTTTATCGAGAAAGCGGTGAAAGAAGTTCAGCGCCAGGTGGGCGACAAGCACGTCGTCTGCGGGCTGTCAGGCGGCGTCGATTCGTCGGTCGTCGCGATGCTCATCCACAAGGCGATTGGCGATCAGCTGACTTGTATTTTCGTCGATCACGGATTTATGAGAAAAGAAGAGCCTCGGATGATTCGAGAGATGTTCTCCGGGACATTCAAGATTCCGCTCGTCGCTGTTGACGCGTCCGATCGATTCATCGATCGCGTGGAAGGTGAACTCGACCCCGAGAGAAAACGCAAGCTCATCGGCGAAGAGTTTATCCGCGTCTTTGAGGAAGAGGCGCGCAAGATTGAAGGCGCGGCATTCCTCGCGCAGGGGACGATCTACCCCGACATCATCGAAAGCGGTGACGGCGGTGAAGTCGTCAAGAGTCACCACAACGTTGGAGGCCTCCCCGAAAATCTGATGTTCCTTGATATGGTTGGCGATCTGCCGGTATTCGGCTTCG
>CAZBOM010000116.1:4315-5254 GCA_964493375.1 uncultured Mageeibacillus sp.
AAGGCATCGTCGAGCCGCTTCGCGCTCTCTTCAAAGAAGAGGTTCGCGCCGTTGGCCGAGCCCTCGGCCTTCCCTCCTCGCTCGTCGACCGCCAACCTTTCCCCGGCCCCGGTCTCGCGATCCGTTGCCTCGGCGGTATCACGCGCGAAAAACTTGAAATTCTCCGCGAAGCCGACGCGATTTTCCGCGAGTCCATCGTCGAGCGCGGCTACACCGATCTTGTCTCCCAATACTTCGCCGTCATGACCGGCCTCCAGTCCGTCGGCGTCGAAGACGGCGTCCGCACCTACGACTACACGATTGCTTTGCGGGCGGTCAAAACCGATGACTTCATGGTCGCTCGACCCGTCGAGTTCCCCTGGTCATTCCTGCAATACGTGACGAAGCGGATCACGACTGAAGTGCCGCATGTGAGTCGGGTCGTGTATGAGCTGACGGGCAAACCGCCGGCCACGATAGAGTGGGAGTAGTGGCCAAAAAAATGGCTTGAAACCAATGCTTTCAGCTTTTCAAAATTCCTAACTGGAATAATGCTGGAAAACGAATAATCAAAAGAAGAATATAAAATGACGTAAAAGAGATAGGTTTTTGCCTATCTTTTTTAATGCGTATTTGTGGCATTTCAACCTTTGCAGAAATACGTATTTGAAGTAAATCAACCTTTTCTGTAATGCGTATTTGTAGTGAGCTGTGGATTTACATGAAAGGGATTCTTTAATTGTGTTTGATGAAGTCCAATTTAATCCTTTAGCAAGACAATCGATTAAAAGGCTATTTGAAGGTGGTCGATACGACTGCCTTGAAGCGTGATCTCTGATTTCAATCAAAATAAGTCGTTAAGATATTTATTACTTACCTTTCTACATGGCGCAATTTTTATAGATCGAAAGTCAAGTCCAGAATGTTGGTGTAAATTCCCTTTCCCTGTAGAGGGTGCTT
>CAZBOM010000117.1:0-5205 GCA_964493375.1 uncultured Mageeibacillus sp.
GTGTCAACTGCGTCGTCAGCCAATATGCGCGTATTCGCAACGAGTCTGCGATTCATGACAATTCCGGCGACCATCAGTCCGATGATTGCAAGAGCTATAGCTCCTGCCACACTTAATAAAACAACGGTTATCCCCTGAAACAACCCCGGGACTTCGAGCACTGTTTGAAACAGACGGCTCATGAACATTGTCATTTGGAATAAGAACATCGCGTCACCTCTCAACTATTCAAAATATAGTTAACCTAAGATAAATCTTGATCTCGCAAGAAAGCAAGCCTAATGAGTTCCTGCAAAACTTCCGCATCACCATAACCGGCTGCCCGAAGTAAACGTGGGTACATGCTAATGCTCACAAATCCCGGTATTGTATTGATTTCATTCAAAAGAATATGTCCATCATCTGTCAGGAAAAAATCAATCCGGCAAAGTCCGTAGCAATCGAGGGCGCGATATGCGCGCATCGCGATCTCCTTGATTTCATTGACAACCTCCGGCGCTAACTTCGCAGGAATCACAAGCTCTGATGTCGATTTCGCTTCATATTTAGAATCATAATCATAAAAATCACGATCAGGAATTATTTCACCGATGGGTGACAGGATAGGTGAACCATAACCACCTAAGGCTGCCACTTCTATTTCTCGACCGATGACGCCTTCTTCCACGATGACTTTTCGATCATGCGCAAAAGCATCATCAATCGCACTCTCAACTTCATCCCTCGACATCACCTTTGTAATGCCAAGCGAAGAACCGCCTCTCGCCGGTTTAATAAACAACGGGAATGACATCCCCTCTAACAATCCGGCCAGCGCATTTGAGCGGTTGTGTTTCCAATCTAAGTCATCAACCTGTCGCCATTTCGTCTGCGGTATTCCGAAAAAATCAAAGAGCGCGTTCGCATACGCCTTGTCCATCGCCAGCGCACTCGAAGTCATGCCACATCCAACAAATGGTATGCCTGCCATTTCCAGCATCCCTTGGATTGTTCCATCTTCGCCATTCAAACCATGCAAAACAGGAAAAACACAATCAACCGGAAACTGTTCAATATGTTCTCCTCGATCGACAAACAAAAAAGGCTTCCCCGTATCAGGCACTAACGTGGCGGGAGCAATGGGCCCATTCTCGAACCAGGTGCCGTCCGGCATGGCTGAGACGGTGCCTTCATAATAAAACCAATTTCCTTCCTTCGTGATGCCGACGGGAAAGAGATTGTATTCTTCACAAGTTGCTAACGTACCGACGATATAAGAAGCTGATGTGCGCGATACTTCATGTTCGCCCGATTGACCGCCAAATAAAACGACAAGATTTATTTTCTCGGTCATGCGATTACTCGAGCTCCTTTTTATTTCTCGTTATGTTGACAAGAATATCGGTCAAATGATTCTCGAGATTTGTCAGCATTTCGCGTGTATAAGAAATCGCGCCGGAACGAATCTCATGGCTCTGCCTGTTTGCCTTTTCGATCATGACGGATGCGCTGTTGATAGCCTGTTGCGTCACTTCATGCTCATCAATCATTCGCGCCATCTGCACTTCTGCATCTCTCATAATGGTGTCGGCTTCACGCCTCGCTTGATTGATCAGCTGACGATTCTGTTGCAAGACCCAGCGAGCTCGTTCAAGTTCTTCCGGTAACCCTTCGCGAATCATGCGAACTAAGAAGAGCATCTCTTCTCTTTCCACCATGCATTTATCCGAAAAAGGAACACTCTTGGCATCGAGTAATTCTGACTCAAGGCGATCTAACAATGTCGCTACATTGCGATCATCGCGAGCCGGTCTCGCCGCTCCGCGTTGTTCTTGAGCGTCAGACTCATAGTCGCGATTATCTTCATATTCACTCATACTTCGTTACCTCCCGGTAATTCTATGTCTTTTGGCTGAGCCGGTATACCGGCAACGCCTCGTATTTAACAGCCATATCTAGTCTCACATAAGTGATCAACGACCATACGATCTCTCAATGTCTTCTTTGATTGATTCCGGTACTAGACTTGAGATGTCTCCGCCGAAGCGCGCAATTTCTCGAACGAGAGTCGAAGAGACGTGTCGAAGCTCAGCTGCCGATAATATGAGTGTTTCAACACCACCACTCAATTTCTTATTCAGCTCCGCCATGACACATTCTTCTTCAAACTGAAAAGCATTGCGAATACCGCGCACGATCGCGTCGACTCTGTGAGTTTTACAGTAGTCCGCTAACAATCCCTCGCCTTCAACAACAATCACATGATCTAAATGCTCAACGGCTCGACGTATCAATGTCATTCTGTCTTCTCTTAACATCACGGGAGTTTTAGCGCTGTTGTCAAAAACAAGGATCCGCAACTCAACACAAAAATGTTGAGCGCGCTCAACGAGATCGAGATGCCCCTTCGTAAAGGGGTCAAAAGTACCGGGGAATACCATAATCCCAGATGATTTCATTATGTCTTCTTTCCCCATGAACCAGCCTCTCGCGTTTATTCATTCGATTTATGACAACTTAAACATATTACAAGATTATCACCTTTGTTGCACGCAATATTGACAGGTGACTCGAGAAGAATGAAAGTGATTTTTACCTCTTCAAAGAGCGGATACCATTAAAGATGGCATGTCAAAGTACAATCATGTTCAAGCTTCGATATCTAACGGCTTACATTGGTAAAAGGATAACACGCTGATGCCGTACTGACAACTTCTAAGGCGTGTCAGAGACGCATCAGGCCACTCTAGAACCGGCTTATTTCGCTCACTTTCGATGACAAGCAAACCATCTTTGGCAAGGAGATTTGGAATAACATCGACAATCGTTTTCTTAAAAACTTCAACCAACTTCCAAGGTGGATCAAGATAGATTAAATCGAATTGTTCGCCACGGCGTTGAAGAAATGAAAGACTGCGACGATAATCTCCGGACAATACCGTCGTTTGATCGCTCAGTCTCGTTTTTTCAATATTTTTCTCAATCGCCGCCATTGCGTCGCGATCGCGCTCTATGAGAGTCGCATGTTTCGCTCCTCGAGAAAGGGCTTCCAAGGCAATTTGTCCTGAACCGGCAAAGACATCAAGGACGCGCATCGATTCAATATCATCGCCGATGATAGAAAAAAGAGCTTCCTTCGCCCGGTCGGAGGTTGGCCTCGACGTTGTTCCGCGAGGGGCCAATAGGTTCATCCCCTTCAGTTTTCCCGCAATAATTCTAGGCATGCCTCACTCCCACTACAACCCCGGCCTTGAAAGACGATCGCCGTATCGCGATCTAAACTCCGCGATGATCATTTGATGTTCATAATCGTCCACATGCGGGTCTTCACGAAAAATACGATCGACAGCAATCGATGCCTCTTTTAACAATCCGCTGTCTTCGTACAGATTGGCGACTCGAAAATCAGGAAGTCCATGTTGGTGAACACCGAAAACATCACCGGGGCCTCGAAGCAATAAATCTTCTTCCGCTATGGCGAAACCACTGCTATTCTTGCAAAGAGCCGTCAGGCGTCGACGAACGAGCGGATCGTCGCTGTCGCTTATCAAAATACAGAAAGACTCGAGTGATGATCTCCCCACACGACCTCTCAGTTGATGTAGCTGCGATAGACCAAAACGCTCGGCGTTTTCGACAATAAGCAATGTCGCGTTCGGTTGGTCAATCCCAACTTCAATCACGGTGGTCGAGACGAGAACATCAATCTCACCGCGGTCGAAGCTTTGCATAATGGCTGCCTTCTCTTTCGCTTTCAATTTCCCGTGCATGATCGCGATTCGGCGATCAGGAAATACAAGCGTCGAAAGTCTCTCAAACACGCCTTCCGCCGAGTTTAAGTTGAGCTCAGGAGAGTCCTCAATCATCGGGCAGACCACGAACACTTGATGTCCGCGATCGATCTCACGACGAATCAGCCGATCGACACGCGGTCGATCATTTTCGGTGGCCGTATATGTCTTTACAGGCTGACGTCCTGTTGGCATATCTTTCATTTCTGTAATATCGAGATCACCGTATAAAATCATCGCTAAGGTTCGCGGGATCGGTGTTGCTGACATGACGAGCATGTGCGGAATCACCTCTCCGCTCCCTGACAATCTGACTCGTTGCCTCACTCCGAAGCGATGTTGTTCATCTGTCACACAACAACCAAGATTAGCAAATTGGATGTCATCTTCAATGACAGCGTGCGTCCCGATCAGGATGTCGATCTTGCCTTCGGAGAGTTCATCGACCAACAGTCTTTTCTTTGCCGGTGTCGTACCGCCCGTCAACAACGCTATGTTCAGTTGAGTTCCTTCCAAAATGGACGCGACACTTTCAGCATGTTGCGTCGCTAAGATGGTTGTCGGAGCCATCATCACCGCTTGATATCCATGCCAACAAGCCACGGCCATCGACAACGCGGCGACGACTGTTTTACCGGAACCCACATCACCTTGGATAAGTCTGTTAGCGGGAGACGGTTTGCGAAAATCACCCAGTATGGCATCGATCGCTTCCTCTTGAGAAGCTGTCAAAGAATAAGGAAGTTGAGCTTTTAAATCTTTCAGTTTCTCAAGAACTTTTTTGTTCATCGACATAACAGGACCGCATTCGTTTTCTCGCCCGGCTTTTAACGCCTTCAGGCCAGCGACGAGCAGAAACAGTTCTTCAAACGCGAGCCGCCGGCGCGCGACGGCGATGTCATGCATGCTCCTAGGAAAATGAATTCGTCTTAACGCGAAATCGGCTGTCGCCAATTGATAATCTGTTCTGACTTGCTGCGGGAGACTCTCCGTGATCACCAAATCACGCTTTGAAAACGCCGATTCAATCGCTTGTCGAACAGTCGACTGATACAACCCTGCTGTCAGTGGATAGACGGGTTCAAATGCAGGAGCTAAGTCATCTAACTTTCGGATTTCCGGACTATTGATCGAACGCTTTCGCCCACTAACTTCTATTTTTCCACGAAAAATGTATCGGTCCCCGCGCTTCAACTGTTCGCTCAACCACGGTTGGTTAAACCAAATGGATTGGATAGAGCCTGTATCATCGGAAAGCCTGGCTCGAATGTATGAAAGCTTTCCGCGTCTTGTCATCGCGGGAACATTGTCGATAGTCGCTTCAAAAGTCGCGACATCACCTTCGACGAGCTTTGCGACAGGAACTCGTTGGCTCCAATCGTTGTAGAGCCTTGGCATCAACCAAATCAAATCACCGATTGTTTCGACACCGAGA
>CAZBOM010000118.1:0-5077 GCA_964493375.1 uncultured Mageeibacillus sp.
TTCCATCGCGCGCAAGTCGAGGATGTCGATTTCTTTCAAGATCACTTGAGCCGAATGATTCGGCGTGATCGCGACCGGTATAGCATTCAGTGAATTTGTCATCAAACCGCTGAATGCCATTGAGTAAAGGAGTATCAAAATCAACGGATAGGCTAGCACCCAGAAAGAGGCTACTTTATCCCTAAAAGCCGTTTTGAAAAAAACAGCGCTGATGCGAAAAATCTGTTTCATTAATCGCTCAACTCCTTTCCTGTGAATTCGAGGAAGACATCATTTAGCGTGGGACGTTCACTATAGAGATGGTCATAGACGATTTTTTCTTCGTCAAAGAAAGCGAGGAGAGTGGTCAAATGGTTGACACCCTGCTCGAATTTGATTTTGTAATCATATCCATTTCCGTTTTTGCTGAGTTCGATCACGTGCGGAAGGCGTCGCAATTTTGCTTCCAAATCGGACGGTGGATCGAGCGGACGGAAGTGAATCTTCTCTGTCGTCGCGATCATGTTGACCAATTCCTCCGCGCTACCGTCCACTAGGTTCTTTCCCTTATCCATAATGACAATGCGACTGCAGAGTTGTTGTGCTTCTTCGAGATAATGCGTCGTGTAAACGACGGAAGTGCCCTGGCGGTTCATTTCTCGGATGCCTTCCAAGATGAAATTACGACTCTGTGCGTCCACCGCTACAGTCGGTTCGTCTAAAAACAGTAGCGTCGGTTTATGGGCGATTCCGCACGCGATATTCAGTCTTCGGCGGAGACCGCCTGATAGCTTTCGTGGCGTGAATTTTTCATATCCCTGTAATTGCGTGAACTCAATGGCTTCTTTGACAAGTTGGCGACGTTTCGAGGCGTCCTTGACATACAGGCCGCAGAAATAATCGATATTTTCCGTAACTGTCAGAGTGTCAAAAACAGCCATATCTTGGGGAACGACACCAATCTTCGATTTAATGTCGTAGCTATCGGGGCTCATCTCTTTCCCAAAGATTTTGACTTCACCTTTGTCGTATTTGAGTAACGCCAAGACGCAATTAATCAACGTCGTCTTGCCGGAACCGTTGGGACCTAACAACCCCAAGATCTCGCCTTCTCGCATCTCTAAACTGAAATGATCGAGCGCGATCAGTTCCTTATATCGTTTAACAAGTTGATTGACTTCTAAAATCATTGTGATGTCCTTTCTTTTGTGGCTACAAAATTGATATTGATCACGATCTCAGAATACACTCGTCCAGTTTGACGTGTTAGTGTCGCTTGTGAGCATTGAAGGTGACAAATGTCATGAGTTTAAACGCAAGCCTAAGAGGCTTTGATATACTGAAAAAAATTGATGGTAAGGAGACGATGGCGCATTGAAAAAACTGATGGCGAAAGTCTTGATTCTTCTTTTGTGCGCTTTCGTTTCGTATTTAACGCAAGAGCTTCGCACCGAATTGTTACTCTTGGTGCTTATCTTTCCTCTTTTGATGGAGTTGTTATCTGACAATGAGCGCTTACGGGGTATGACCCGTGTAATCCTGCGCTCACTTTTTTGGATAGGTGAAGCGGCTCTTCTTATTTTTTATCCTACGGCAGTATGTTTCTTCCCGTTATTTGCTTTCGATGCGGTAGAGGGGAGTTCTAAGCGTTGGCGCTTGGACTGGAGTGATGTAGCGGCACTTGCGCCGTTTTTAGTTTATGTAAGACGATTAGTGAGCGATTGGTATACAAACCGTTATACGTTATTGATGTTGGCTGTTTCCGTTTTCATGGCGTATCTTTATCAATCGGAAAAGACTTCTGAAGAGGAGCGCAAGCAAACGAGAGATCGTTTGGCGGAAGAATTATACAACTTAAGAGTCAACTTCTATCGTCAAGGAGAATCCGTCGAACGGCGTTTGCAGTTATCGCGTTTGGATGAGCGCAACCGTATTGCTCGAGAACTCCATGATCTGATGGGGCACACATTAACATCGAGTATTCTGCAACTGGCTGCCATACGAAGTGTTAATCGTGATCCCGTCTTGGAGCCGATGTTAGAAAAATTCGCCACTCATTTAGATCAAGGTATGACGGAGACTCGCGAGAGTCTTCATGCCTTGGGACGTTCCGGATTTGATCTTCGTGACCGTTTGGAAACACTTTTTCGTTCGGCTGAAGGTTTCGATGTTAAGCTCCATTTAGCGCTGGAAGAGGATTGTCCGATCGCGGTGCAGCTTGATATGTTAGCTCTTGTCAGAGAAGCCGTGACGAACGCATTGCGCCATTCAGGTGGCGACCGCATAGAAGTGGCTATTCTCACGCAACCGGCACTCTATTCCATTCGAGTCAGTGACAATGGACGTCATTCGAGAGAAAAGCTTGAAGCTTTAAATGCTTCGGGTGGTTTTCGTGAGGGGATGGGCTTGCGCGGGATGGAGGAAATCACGGATCGCTATCGCGGTTTTCTCAATTTGCAAGGAGAGAATGGATTTACGGTGCATGCCGTGCTGATGAAGGGAGTAACGGATGAAAATACTGCTATGTGACGATGATCCGATGGTTCGAGATGCGTTGAAAACAATTATCGAGGCTTCCGGCGAACAGGTCATTGGAATGGCCGAGGATGGCAGGGAAGCGGTGTCTCTTTTTGGCTCGCTTCGACCGGATTTACTTTTGATGGATATCCGTATGAAAAAGATGAACGGCTTGGAAGCGTCGAGAGAAATTCTCGCTCTATATCCTGATGCCAAGATCCTTCTGTTGACTACTTTTAAAGATGAAGAATATATTTCCGAAGCATTGGCCTTGGGTTGTCGTGGCTACTTATTAAAGCAGAATTTCGCGGCGATCATCCCGTCTATAAAAGCGGCGGTGGCCGGTAATTTAGTTTTTGATTCCGATGTCGTGGGGCGTCTCGCCTCCGCGCCGCAGTTCAAACCGGACAATCGGCTGTCCGAGCAGGAGCAACGACTCTGGATGTTAGTGGCTGAGGGATATAACAATAAAGAGATCGCGGCGCAGATGCATCTTTCGGAGGGAACAGTGCGTAATTATCTATCGAGCATCCTCGAAATCCTCGATCTGCGCGATCGCACACAACTGGCGGTAGCGTACTACAAGCGTATGTTGGGCAATAGCAAAAGCTGACGAAAGAGCAAGGTTGGCTTCAACTGTACCGTTTTAAATCTGCAATAATTCTCAGTTATTAATGCCAGCGAATTGGACGACATATATTTATTAGTTTGCGAATGTAATTTCTGAGGTATTATTTGCTGCATGACTCATAATTTAGTAATATTCACTTGTTATAATGTATAATCAATTTCAAGACATATGTTTATGACATTACTCAAACACATGACAGGTGGGTTTTTTGCGATGTAAGGAAACAGTTAGTTCGCAAGTTATTTGATGGCTCCGCGGTGATAATTTTCGCATTCGGCGCATGTACATTCTTCACGCAAATGAATCGTTTTAAATGACAGACAAACTCAAACGGAAACCTCTATCATTCAAAAAAATGAACAGCCCTATCTTTTTTAGCAAAGGGGTCGAAGTCAATTTAGTAAAGGAGGCTGAGATATGGGACGGAATCGCTCGACAGGAAGAAAATATGACCTTCTTATCATTCTTCAATGCACATTTATATGCTTGATAATATTAATCAGTGTTGCTTCTTATAGCCATGTTGCTTTCGCAGGCTCCTCAAGTGTGCAAGAGCCCAATTGGCCGCTAAAAGTCATAAGCTGGGATCTTAATAGGGCGTACCCAGGTGTTTACTATGAGTATCGCTTGGGAATCCAAGGTGGGCAATACCCCTATACATGCAAGCTTTTATCAGGTCCGGCGGGGATGAATGTTGACAAAATAAGCGGGACGATCACTTGGGATCCTAGTACGGATCTTAGCAAGCATGACATTCGCGTCGAAATCCTTGACCGGAAGGGCAAGCGGATCGTTCATTCATTTCCTTTACATGTTTCTGAAGATTCTTTTCGTTTCGTAGCGGCGAATGGAAATGATAATAATCCGGGAACGGAGGCGCTACCGTGGGCAACGGTAAAGCACGCAGTCAAAACGGCAACGAACAGTCGATACATCTACATAAAAGAAGGAAATTATCCGGTGGAATTCGACATTGGTGGCGATGATTGCGGAAAGCTTCTAGCGTATCCCGGCCATCAGGTGACGCTTACTCGCCAAGGAGGCTACAACGCCGTCATTGGCTTGACGGGCAAAGGTGAATACATTTTCCAGGGGTTTCATTTCAACGCGAATTCAGCGAGATGGTTTTTTAGCGCCGATAGCCAGCGTCTCTCGAATATGATTGTTCGCAAAAACAAGTTTTCCAATATTGATGACAACAGTTGGGAAAATCCTTCCTTCTTGTTTTTTTGGGATGGACCTCAAAAACCAATCTTGGGACAAGTTCATTACCAGAACATCCTTGTCCAAGAAAACACTTTTCATGATTTGCGAAACCCAAATGACCATGGCGCGAGCGCCATTCTCTACGATGTACAGGATTTGGTGTATGAAGATAATATTGCCTACGATATTGACGGCAACGGAGTATTAGATAAAGATGATGGCTACCGAAATACATTTAGGAACAATTTCTTCCACCATTGCGCAAGAGGCATTGTGCTCTCGAATCAACATACACAAGGCCAGATAGATGTCCACCACAACCTTATCCACAACTGTAGGGAAGCTTTTGCAGTCGGTTGGCAGCCGGGATTTTTGAGAGATGTGTTTATTCACCATAATACAATTGTCGGCAGTGTTATTTTTGGACGAGTACTTCATAATAATCCGAAATGCTACAACCTTAATCTGTATCGCAATATCATCGGCCAAGGTAAAGATTATCCGTATCAGTTTGTCCCTGTTGAAAATGGCGAGCAATATGATTATCCCTCATATGTTCTCAACCCGTCTGATGAAACCGTTCGCGCCGATCACAACCTTATCTGGGCGAGCAACGCCGATAAAATTGCTGGGTATGAGTGGGGGTTACCCGATATGTCGATCTCGGATTGGCGTGGCGCTTTGTATGACTGGAAATCGCGCTCGCTTAGAGCCATACGCGCGCTAAAATAGAGCCACCTCCGC
>CAZBOM010000119.1:0-657 GCA_964493375.1 uncultured Mageeibacillus sp.
TTGAGTCTTATCTTGGAAACCTACTCTACTGTACAGGTTACTTTGGCATTCAGCGGCGCTGATGAGCGAGCGAATTGATGTGGGAAACACTTGTTTTCAACAAACGTAGATCGTGATCAAATCTGAGAAGGCAAAACGAATGATCCGTTTATTTAGCTTCTTTTATTTAACAGGATTTCTTACAACACCGATGAGTGTCGGCGTCTTATTTCCTGAATCTGTCAAACAGAAGATGAAAGGGCGATCATAGACGGCTTCTAAAGTCATCCGTCCTGCCGCATCCGAACCGTGCTCACCAGCATGTCGAACGGGACCGTCCAATGTGAAATTAATGTCTTGAATGAGATGTGGCACAGTCATGTCCATGTCTTTCAACCATTTGAAACGAATGGGGTTCACAACAAGATGGCGAAGGTCGGAAAACCCTTGTGACCCGACTAAATTGCGTTCATCGCGGAGCTGTAGCGCCGGGAATCTCGCGACTGCATGCTTACCAACCGGCGTTGCATTCAAGAGATTTGTGAAAAAATGATCTTGCTTTAGCAAATCTTCCGGTGTCAAACCTTCATCAGGTAAGATGAGATAAAGATGACCACCGCTGACGGGTAGTTCACAAACGACACCGCCATCAACGGTATAATGGCGAAGTGACGCATC
>CAZBOM010000119.1:667-1115 GCA_964493375.1 uncultured Mageeibacillus sp.
AGCCTGCCGGGTGCGGACCGCATACCCCTATCGGCGGCATCCATCCCGGCCAGCTGGCATTTTACCGTGGATGATGGATTAATAGTGCAGCACCTGCCGCTGAATGAAAATGGCTGGCATGCCGGAGATGGCTCCACCGGTACAGGTAACAGGGCCAGCATCGGCATCGAGATATGAGACATCGGTGATTGTCTTATCGCTTGTGTGGAATGTTCCCTCGTGACGGTTTACGTTTGCTAGATTCATGGTCCAACGAATATTGAAATCGAAAGGCATCATGAACAACAGTTCTTTCGAGCTATCCCAACGGACTTCGAGATTAGAGGAGACAAACAGTACTTCAGATTGCGATGGATCTTGCTCATCCTTTTGATTCGCGGATGATTTCCACCTATATAATTCAGTGATATGCTCGCGTGCTAACAAGACGAGATCGCCTCTGTCGCTA
>CAZBOM010000119.1:1125-5000 GCA_964493375.1 uncultured Mageeibacillus sp.
CTCCAATCATAAGTGTATTTTTTCCGTATCCCCATACACTTGGGCGATTTTCTGAGAGCGAGGATTTCTGATGGCGTCCATATGATGTGGTCTCCGGGATAGCACCTAATAATTGTCTAAAGGCATTATTTTGATCGCCTTTCACACTGTTCGCTAGAAAAAGTATCGACTCGTAAAGCCATGCAGGCGAATAAAGGGCATTCCCTGATGTCGAACCTAAAATATCGAGTGCTGACTTGTCTGCAAACATGAGAACATGTCGTGAATCGACTTCCACCGTATCGCTTTCTCCGGGGTCGATGACGCTTGCACCATGGGTCTCCGTTACCTTCACGGCTTGTGTGTATTTGACTATATCGGCAAAAAACTTTCCATCAAGAGAATCAACGGGAATCTCAATTTCTTTCTTTCCCTCAGTAGATCTATTCAAAGGCTCGTGTTCTAAACTATTATTTGTTTTCGGTTCTGACCCGGCTAACGATCCAATATCTTTAGGCATCTGTTGGTTATTATTCCAAATGAACAAAAATCCAATGACAAAGACAAGACAGGCGGCAGCCACGGCAAGAGGCACCCATTTCTTGTATGCTAATTGTTTTTTTGAAGATTTTCTTTCTGCACGTTTAATCTCGACAACCTTACTCTCTTCTAACGTGAGCTTTAAGGGGCGCGTTTCGACACGGTTCATCTTCGCGGGCTCGACGTCGAGCATGAGCTCATCATCAATCGATGAGAAGCTTTGCATCAATCGATTCAGTTGTTCACGCTTGTCATTCATTGCCAAACCCCTTTCTCTCGAATTCATCTTTCAATTCCAATCGCATCCGATGAAGTAATGCTTTGACCGCCCCTTCTGTTATCCCTTGTTCTTCCGCTATATCATGCAAGCTTGAAGCGTAAAAGTAGCGTTGGACGAATATCACGCGCCGGTGGTCCGGTTGTTCTCTCAAATATCCACTGATGACATGTCCCATTTCATTGATTTCTAACGTTTTCGCTGTGTCGGATTGTGATGCGAGACATTCACTCAGTTCCTCAAGAAGAAGGTTCGCCTGCCCTCCGCCTCGTTTGCTTCTCGTCTTTTCTTTCACCTTATCTAACGCGTAGTTTCGTGCGATCTTACAGAGATATGCTTTCAAATACATCGGATGCTCCGGTGGAACTGAGTTCCAAACAGATAAGTATGTGTCACTCAAACACTCTTCGACATCTTCGCGGTTTCCGAGTATGTTCCATGCCAGACTGCGCAACAGGGCACCATATTTGTCCATCGTCGATTGAATCGCTTCTTCCGACCGCTCAAAAAAGAGCTCAATGATGGCTTCATCTGTTCTGTGATTGGACGCCATGTCTTGCGCAGATCTCTCTTTTTTTTATTGAGAAGCCGTCTAATCGACAAAGATCAATATAATACTTGCCTCTCTATCGGAAATTGTATCACGCGCCGCCTTTATTTTTCCTTTCAAACACTAAGACGACAAATTGGCAAAGTGGTTACGCCGAATTTTAAAGATTTTTTTTGTTTCATTGAAAAACAACTTTTGCCATGAGAAAAGACATGGGCTGTCTTCAATTTTGTTTATTTTGACAGTGACTTTTTCGCTTGACACGATAGAAGACGTTCTTTATACTGCGAAATAGTTAAGAAAATTTATATAAATTCTTTTAACTTTCATTATTTTTTGCGACATAATGAATGAGTTGCTTCCAACATGAAACAACGAGAATTTATGAACACTAGGAGGACCTATTAAATGGTAACAGAAAAAATTACAGAGATTTTTGTCGATTTACTCGGTGTAGCCGCTGAAGATGTGACACTTGATGCTCGCTTGATCGAAGATTTGGGAGTCGACTCTCTTGATGCCGTCGAGCTTTCTTTAGCACTTGAGGAACAGTTTTCTATCAACGTTGAAGATCATGAAATTGAACAACTTCAAACCGTCTCAGATGTTGTCCGCTTGATTACAGATAAAATCGGCTGATCCACTCTCGACTATAGAACCTGTCTCTCTTTCACCATGAGTGACAGGTTCTCCTTTTTCTTTCCCTCTTGGGAAGGTCGTATCACCGGGAGGTGACTTGATGAAACTTTCACTTTGCAGCTGCGGACACGCTATCCCCGACCAATGCATTCATAACGATTATTTCACAACTTTTCTTGACACTTCAGATCAATGGATTCGCGAACGATCGGGTATCGTGACGCGTTACCACGCCGGCGATGAGACGCTTGTCGATTTGGCGATAGAAGCCGGAAATAACTGTCTTCATGCGATTCCGCCTCATGTGCGAGACCAAATCAAGGTCGTCATCGTCGCCTCTGTCAACCCTGAGCGCGCGGTGCCTTCCATTGCTTCTTCATTGCAAGGACCATTAGGTCTATCTGAAGATGTGATGACATTCGATATGAATACAGGATGTAGCGGACTTGTCTATGCGATAGAAATCGCGGGCAAACTCCTCGCCGGTATGGCGGAAGGCAGTTACGCCTTGACGATTGGTGCCGAGACACTCTCGCGCATGACAGACTTTACAGATCGCTCGACATGCGTTCTGTTCGGGGATGCCGCGGCCGCTTCGCTCTGGACGTTAATGCCCGGCGAACGAGACTATTTCTCTTCATTCACGAGAAGTGACGACCACGTGCTGTTTACTGATGAGCGTGGCAAAGTCCATATGGAAGGCAAGAATGTATTTCGTTTCGCCGTCACAAGCATCCCGAAATTAATTCGAAAAGCGACTGATCTCGCTTCCATCGAATTGTCTGATATCGATCTCTTTCTCACGCACCAAGCGAATAGTCGCATCATCGAGTCAATCGCGCGAGATCTCAAAGTTCCGATTGAACGTTTTCCGATGAATCTCGAGCATTACGGTAACACATCGGCCGCGAGCATCGGGCTTCTCATGAGCGAGCTATGGGAAAAAGGCGCACTCGACGGAGAGAAGACGCTTTGTTTGTCAGGCTTCGGAGCCGGGCTCACGGCCGGATCACTCCTTTTGAAAGGACATACACCTCATGTGGTTACAGAAGACCTTTGATCTAAAATATCCCATACTTCAAGGCGGTATGGCACATGTCGCCACGGCCGAATTCGCCGCGGCTGTCAGCAACGCCGGCGCGATGGGTCAACTCGGAAGCGGCGCGATGACTGCGACAGAAGTGCGGCAAGCCATTCAAAAGCTTAAATCACTGACCGATAAGCCGTTCGGCGTCAATGTCATGATGATGAATCCCGAAGTCGAAGAAATCGCGCGCATCGTGGCTGAAGAGCGTGTGCCGCTTGTCACAACCGGCGCGGGCAATCCGGGAAGCTTCATCCCCATGTGGAAAGAGTCGGGATGCAAGGTTATCCCCGTCGTCTCTTCTCTCAGTCTCGCCATTCGCATGCAAAGAGCCGGTGCCGACGCCGTTATCGGCGAAGGACAGGAAGCAGGTGGTCATATCGGCGAAATGACGTCGCTCGTCTTGTGGCCGCTCTTATCTCAAAACCTTGAGATTCCCGTCATTGCCGCAGGTGGAATCGCGAATGGCGCACAGATGTTGGCCGCCCATTTATTAGGTGCTGAAGGCTTTCAGATTGGAACACTATTCTTAGCGGCTGAAGAGTGCCCGATCCACCCTCATTACAAAGAAGCCGTTATCAACGCACGTGATTCTCAGATAGGTGTCATCGGACGCATCAGCGGTTTGCCATGCCGCGTGTTGAAAAATCAGCTTGCGCGCCAAGCGGTCGAGCTTGAGAAAAATGAATCAGACAAGATGATTCTTGAACAACGGCTTGCCGGATCATTGCGTCGTGCTGTCTACGAAGGAGACAAGCTGGAGGGAGGGTTCATGATGGGGCTTTCCGCCAGTTTGATTCATGAGA
>CAZBOM010000120.1:0-4999 GCA_964493375.1 uncultured Mageeibacillus sp.
TGGATGTCGTCTTGGCGCACCCCGAAGGCTATGAGATCATGGACGAAATCGAAGGTGTCGCCAAACACAACGAAGAAATGTACGGCGGAAAGTTCACTCGCGTTGAGTCGATGGCTGAAGCGTTTAAAGACGCCGATATCGTCTACCCGAAGAGCTGGGCTCCGTTCAAAGCAATGGAAACACGTACAGATCTTTACGCCAAGGGCGACCAAGCCGGTATCGACGCGCTCGAGCAAGAGCTCCTCGCACAGAACGCGCTTCACAAGGACTGGACATGCTCTGAAGACATGATGAAACTGACAAAGGGCGGCAATGCTCTCTACATGCACTGCTTGCCTGCCGACATCACCGGCCTTTCATGCGCTGAAGGTGAAGTTGACGAGTCAGTCTTTGACCGCTATCGCATCCCTCTCTACAAAGAGGCGAGCTACAAGCCATACATCATCGCCGCGATGATCTTCCTCCAGAAGATTAAGAACCCCGGCGCGAAGTTGGATGAACTTTGGAAAGGCGCAGCTCCTCGTTGGGCCGACAATGCCTAATTAAATACCAATGATAAGAGGCTGTTTCTCGTCACAAGATAGGGAGACAGCCTCTTTTGTATCTAGCTAAAAAATATGGTAAAAACAAGTGTTGGGAGAAAACTCGATTTTGACGAAACTCCAAAGTGATAACGACCATAACTGATATGAAAGGCCGGGATTCTTACAAGGAGCCCTGCCTTCTTTTCATACAGAATAAAGGCTTAAACACCATACTTTTCCGCATGACACTTTCGGGTAAAGTGAGAATAAAACGGATAAATTTTCAAAAATAACTGTTAATATAGTATTAAATACATCACAATTGCATGGTGGTTCGATGACACGACCGCAAAAGGTGCAAAATCATTAAAGGAGAGGGAAGATAGTATATGAGCGATATTATGAGACCTATCGGGTTCGCCAATCTAATTGAGTGGAGCCTTAGAGAGTACAGAGAGAGCCATCGAGTATTTGGACTCGATAAGAGTAAATTCTATTTCACGAAAGGTGAGGAACGCTTTCATACACCGTTTGGTGATGAAATCGCTTCGGCTGTTGGACCGGCAGCAGGCCCTCATTCGCAACTCGCACAGAACATAATCGTTTCGTATCTGGCCGGTGCCCGATTCATCGAACTTAAAACAGTTCAGAAGATGGATGGTGAAGAGATCAGACATGCCGTCGCTAAGCCGTGTATCAATGCCGAAGATGAGTGTTACAACTGTGAATGGTCTACAGAACTGACGGTCCAGGAAGCTTTCGACGAGTACATCAAAGCGTGGATTGCCTTGAAAGTATTGGCCGTCGAATTCGGTATATCTGACGGAAATGATTTCGCATTCAATATGAGCGTCGGTTACGACCTCGATGGTATCAAATTACCTAAAATGGACGCATTCATTGAAGGGATGAAAGATGCCTCGGATACGCCTATTTTTAAAGAGAGTATGGATTTCTTAAGAGGGCATTTGAGTCTCTTCGAGAAAGTCGATTCAGCTGTGGTTGATGCGATTTCTCCTAGTGTCTGCAATCAGATTACCTTGTCAACATTACATGGCTGTCCGCCGGCTGAGATTGAGCGTATCGCCCATTATTTGTTGACGGAAAAACATTGCCATACTTTTGTCAAGTGCAATCCGACGATGCTCGGGTATGAGTTTGTCAGGAAAACACTCGATGATTTGGGATATGACTACATTGCGTTCCCCGACAAACACTTCCTCGCAGACTTGCAATTCGGAGACGCGCTTGGCATTTTTGAACGCATGACAAAAGTGAGTAAAGAAAAAGGTTTGGCGTTCGGTGTCAAACTTTCCAATACCTGCCCTGTCGATGTCAAGAGAAATGAAGTTCCCTCTGAAGAGATGTATATGTCAGGTCGATCCCTCATGCCCTTGACGATGAGCCTCGCGTTGAAGCTGTCGGAAGCATTTGATGGCAAACTGCCCATTTCCTTTGCGGGTGGTGCCGACGGCATGAATCTGGAGGGCATTCTCTCGACAGGAATCGGACCGGTTACCGTGGCGACAACACTTCTGAAGCCGGGAGGATATGCGCGCTTTCTCCAGATGGCAAAACAATCAGAAGCGTATTTAGGCAACAAGTCGAACGAGATTGATCTTCCGAAATTGAGAGCCTTGACGGCTGCGTTGCTTGAAGATCCGAGAATGCAAAAACGCTGGAGAGAGAAAGTATGGTCACGCAAAACAGATTCTGAGTTGCCTCTTTACGATTGTTATAAAGCGCCTTGTAAAGACGGCGGTTGCCCAATTGAGCAACAGATTCCAGAGTACAATACACTGGTCGCGCGTGGCGATTACGATGAAGCGATCCGTGTCATTACAATTGATAATGCCTGTCCGACCATTACCGGCGTTTTGTGCGCTCAGCCATGTCGTGAACACTGCACACGTCTCGATTACGACGTGTCGATCCATATGCGTGACATCAAGAAGAAAGCGGCCGATGAAGCGCAAGATCGCTTGAACGCCGCGCTGGAGCCCATACATGTGCGCACCAATAAGAGAGTCTGTGTTATCGGCGCCGGCCCCGGCGGTATTGCCGCAGCGTATTATCTCGCGCGCAATGGTGTCGCTGTTGATGTGTTCGAGAAGAGAGCTGAATCACACGGTATCGTGCGGTATGCCATTCCATCCTTCAGAATTTCAAAAGAGCAAATTGATCGCGATCTCGAATTGGCGAAAGCCGTGGGCGTGAATTTCCACTTCAACGCTGATCCCGATGTCAAACTCGATGAGTTGAAGGATAAGTACGACTACATCGTCCTGGCTATAGGAGCTTGGGCCGAAGGCCGTTCCCCTGTTTCGGAAGGGAAGGAGCATGTCATTGACTCGCTCGACTTCCTGCTCTCTGTTAATAAAGAGGGTCCTCGTGATCTCGGTAAGCGTGTAGCCGTTGTCGGAGCGGGAGATGTCGCGATGGATTGCGCTCGTTTGGCGAAACGCATGCCCGGTGAGCCGGACGTGACTATTGTCTATCGTCGTACGGAAATGTACGCTCCCGCGAGTCAAGATGAGTTCGATGAAGCGATGGCGGAAGGTGTCGAGTGGCGTGAACTGCTCGCTCCGGTCAGCTACGACGGCAAAAAACTCGTCTGCGAGAAACAACGCCTCGGTGATTTTGATGAATCCGGACGCAGAGCGTGTCTGGGAACGGGAGAGTACGAGACACTTGAGTTCGATACTGTCATAGGCGCGACAGGCGCGAGAGTTGACCATTCACTCTTTAACGATTGGGCTCTCTCTGTCGACAAGAGTGGTAGCCCGTATGTCTCCGGCGCGATGGAATCATCCGTTGATGGCGTCTATGTGATCGGCGATTGCCGCAAAGGTCCGTCGACGGTTGTCGCCGCGATGGGAGATGCGAAAAAAGCCGTTCTCGACATTTTAGCGAAAGAAGGTCTCAACCATAACTTCGATCGCGTTCATGTCGCCGTGGATGAAGAGACCATTGTCGAGCGACGTGGTGTCATGGTGGGATCACAACCGACACCGAAGGAAGAAGGCGAACGCTGTCTCCTTTGCGATCAAGTTTGCCGTATATGTACTGAAGTCTGTCCGAACCGCGCTAATGTCGCCGTTGTGGTCGAAGGCTTTGATAACGGGGAGCAAATCGTTCACCTAGACGGCATGTGTAATGAGTGCGGTAACTGCGCGACATTCTGTCCACACGCCGGTAAGCCATACAAAGACAAACTGACACTTTTCTGGAGCGAAGAAGATTTTGCCGATTCTGAGAATATCGGTTTCCTCAAACTCGCGAAAGACAACTACAAGATTCGTGACGAGCGCGGTCGCGTGTTTGAATCGACCTTGGACGGTAGCGAGCTCGACCGGACCATGGCGAAAGTGATCGTGGCTGTCAATGAAAACGCCCCGTGGCTGTTCAAGGCTGAACACCACTGCGCGCACGATTAATTATTACCATCGATGCCTCCCGTGACATAACGTCGCGAGAGGCATCTTTCACAAAAGAATAGTCCGCACATATTTTGCCGACGTCTTTCAGATAATGGAATGATATGCGATCGGAATGAAAATGATGTGCCATTAGGATCAGGAGGTCCACATGATTATTGGTAATGGAAGATTAGTCACAAACTGCGAAGATAATCTCTATTTCGAGAACGGTGCCGTCCGCGTCGTAGGCGAGGTGGTGGAAGAAATTGGCAGTTTCGAAGATTTAAAAGCACGTTTTCCCGAGGATGAAGTGATTGATGTGGGTGGTCGTGTTATTATGCCCGGCATGATTAACGCCCACACGCATATCTACAGTTCATATGCTCGCGGCATGGGCGTCTCGAGGCCGACACGCAATTTCCCTGAGATTCTGGAGAACTTGTGGTGGACACTAGACCGCAGTTTGACGAAAGAAGATTGTGAATTATCAGCGTATACAACGTATATCGACAGCATTCGCAATGGTGTGACAACGTTATTCGATCACCATGCGAGTCCGAACGCTGCCAAAGATTCTCTCTTTGTCCTCGCCGAAGCCGCCAAAGATATAGGTATTCGCGGATCGTATTCAATGGAAGTGTCAGATCGTGACGGAGAAGCCATCACAGACGCCGAGATTAAAGAGAACGTCGATTTTATTAAAGCGATGAACACGGATGACCAGGACATGGTTAAGGGTATGTTCGGCATGCATGCGTCGTTCACGATCTCCGACAAAACGATGGAAAAAATCGTTGAATCGATGGAGGGCATTGACGCCGGTTATCACGTTCACGTCGGAGAAGGTCGCGAAGATCAATACGACAGTCTTCAGAAATATGATTGTCGTGTCGTCGAGCGTTTGCTTGGATGGGGGCTGCTCGGACCGAAATCCATTGCTGTCCACGCCGTCCATGTCAACGGTCGCGAACTCGATATTTTGGCTGAAACGGATACGACCGTTGTTCACAACCCGATGTCGAACATGGGCAACGCCGTCGGTGCGACGCCTGTGAT
>CAZBOM010000121.1:0-4996 GCA_964493375.1 uncultured Mageeibacillus sp.
AGCGAGTTTATAAAGCGAGACTGTCCCAACGCTCTTTGCCGATTGACCTAACGTCAAGGCATAACCGTCGCGGTAATCACCGCCGAGAATAATTTCTTTGACGCCAATTTCGTGTGTCGTCAAATTAGGTAATACAAGCGTTATCTCTGTTCCACTTTTCGGAGCAATCATCAAGGCTTGCCCGGCGTCATAGAGATAAGGATGGCGATAGGGATATTGAATAAAAGATTGCTCACGACCGGCGGCATCAAGGATAACAAGGCCCCCATCTTCGACTCTAATCGGCATGTTGCCAAAAACTCGAATGGATGAAAAGTGAGCCTTTTGAAGCGAAAACGCCTCTCCCAAGACGATATCATTGCCCGTGTCGTTTGGGAGTGACGAACGTTCTCGAGAGATCTGCGAAAGAACAAGGATCGCTAAGAACAATACGACCCATGCGACAACAACCGCGATCACAACAGGTCGCTGAAACGGTCGTTTATTTACGACATTTTTAGAAGGAATCGTTGATTGCTCTCCTCTATCCACGAACATCACTCTCTAGATGAATTTAACCTGCAAACACTATACCACGATCAAAGCTTGCCCATTTGAAAAAGAAGTCCTCCCAAACATATCGTCTGAGAGGACCTCCTGTTGTCAGTTGCTATTTTTACTCGTTTAATTTAAATCAAACAGTCGTAAACTTCGGCTTAATACATGCCGCCCTGAGGTGGCATCATCGGCTCGGGCTCAGGAATCGACGCGACAACGGCTTCTGTTGTGAGCAGGACGGAGGCGATCGACGCGGCGTTCTGCAGCGCGGAGCGTGTCACTTTCGCGGGATCAACGATACCGGCGCCCACCATGTCAACATACTCTTCTGTCAAAACGTTAAAGCCAACGCCTTTGCCGTGAGACTTTACTTTTTCACAGACGACGCTACCGTCGAATCCGCCGTTCATGGCAATCTGGCGGACAGGCTCTTCGAGTGCGCGGAGGACAATGGCCACACCGGTACGCTCGTCACCTTCGAGCTCGTTCAGGAGAACGGAGACTTCGTCAAGAATGTCGATGAAGGCTGTACCACCACCGGCGATGATACCTTCTTCGACCGCCGCACGGGTAGCCGACAGGGCGTCCTCGATACGGAGTTTGCGCTCTTTCATTTCAACTTCAGTCGCGGCACCGACTTTGATCACGGCGACGCCACCGGCGAGTTTCGCGAGGCGCTCTTGGAGTTTCTCACGGTCGAAATCAGACGTAGTCTCTTCAATTTGAGCGCGGATAGCGGAAACGCGATCCTTCAGAGCATCAGCGGCACCGGCGCCATCGACGATGACGGTGCTGTCTTTGTCGACTTTGATTTGACGGGCACGTCCGAGATCAGCGAGCTCGACGTCTTTCAGTTCCATACCGAGATCGGATGAGACAACTTTACCGCCTGTCAAAATGGCGATATCTTGGAGCATTTCTTTTCTACGATCACCGAAGCCGGGGGCTTTGACGGCTGCACAGTGGAAGGTTCCGCGGAGCTTGTTCAGGATGATGGTAGAAAGTGCTTCGCCCTCAACATCTTCCGCGATGATCAGGAGGCGTCCGCCGCTCTGAACGATCTTCTCGAGGAGAGGAATGAGGTCTTGAATGTTAGAAACTTTTTTATCGGTGATGAGAATGTAGGGGTCGTCAAAAACAACTTCCATCTTGGTCGCATCCGTCACCATATATGCGGAGATATAGCCGCGATCAAATTGCATACCTTCGACTATTTCGAGCTCTGTGCCCATCGTCTGTGACTCTTCGACGGTGATCACGCCATCATTCGTGACGGATTCCATCGCTTTGGCAATCTCAAGGCCGATTTCTTCGTCGTTCGCTGAAATAGCGGCCACGCGTGAAATGTCATTTTTGTCGGCGACGGCTTTGCTGTTGCGACCGATAGCGGCCACGGCTTTCTCGACGGCTTTATCAATACCGCGCTTGAGGATGATCGGGTTGGCGCCGGCGGCGACATTGCGAAGTCCTTCGCGGATAATGGCTTGCGCCAAGAGTGTCGCTGTGGTCGTTCCGTCACCGGCGACATCGTTTGTCTTCGTTGCAACTTCTTTGACGAGCTGCGCGCCCATATTTTCAAAACGGTCTTCCAGCTCGATGTCACGTGCGATCGTCACACCATCGTTCGTGACGACGGGAGCCCCGTATGTTTTATCTAATACAACGTTGCGACCTTTCGGGCCGAGTGTAATGCGAACCGTGTCCGCCAGTTTATTCACGCCAATCTCCAGTGATTTACGGGCGTCTTCAGCGTATTTTAAATCTTTAGCCATAATGTGTATCTCCTTCTATCTATGTAACGCGATTAGTCAACAATCGCGAGAATATCGCTTTGTCTAAGGATGGTGTATTCCACGTCGTCCATTTTCACTTCGGTACCTGCGTATTTGCTGATCAGCACGCGATCGCCGACTTCGACTTCCATGATGACGTCTTTTCCGTCAACGACTCCCCCCGGACCGACAGCGACAATTTCCACGATCTGCGGCTTTTCTTTCGCAGAACCAGGCAGCACGATACCGCCCTTGGTCGTTTCTTCCGCTTCTAGTCTCTTGATGACCACACGGTCAGCCAATGGTTTGATATTCATTTCATTACCTCCCATATTTGAACATTGTTTATTTCTTGAAGTTGGCACTCGACTATGGTGAGTGCCAACCAATAAACAATATAAAGAGGTCAATCTGTTTTGTCAACTACAGGAAATCAAAAGATCGTGTCCAAAAGTGACCGGAATATGTCTTTTTCAGAAATTATAGATAGAATCTTCGAACCGGAGATAAAATCGTGAATGGCGGGACTCGTGACACTAAAGGAAGTGAGGACCATCATGATGATCCAAAGCGTGAACACACCCCACACGAAACCGAGAATAAGACCGCCGGTGCGATTCAGCCATCCGATGACCGGGATACCATTGAGCGCCGGCGTCAACAATCGCGCTAAAAGCCCCAAAACAATACGAATAATAAGGTAAATAGCGATAAGGGCAAGCGCGCTCAAGACAAGTTGCCAGATAGAATTCACTGTCGTTTCGATCGCCGTTCCCCCACTGGGAGCCGTCGTCTGCAGTATTTTTCTGGTCCATGATTCAGGCATGCCAAACTTCTCAAGCACGGGGGCAATCGATGCGGGATATGACCCGGCATTCTCATGAACACGATCTGAGAAATCCTTCATTGTGTTGCTGAATAGCCCCAATTGATGCAACCATCCGGAAATCGGGCGTACCAAAAGAAACGCAATCACGATGGAGATCAGTGAACTGACAACACTGACGGCCGTCAAAAGAAGTCCTCGACGGTGCCCCAGCCACACGAACAAGAGCAAAACGATAATGATGATTACATCAAATGTCATAGTAAATCCACTCACTCCTCCAAAATTCCATAAGCCATTATAGCAAACATATAAACTATTATTTACCGAAAATGACACTGCAAGTTATTTGTAAAAAAGATCGCCTCAAGACATGGTCTAGTCTCGAGACGATCTTATAGATTATTTTTTTATGTAATCTCTACCAAAGTGAGCTAAACAATTTGGAGAAATCCATTTAACAGCAGCAAATCAGCATTATCGTTGTGCCATGCGCTTTCTCAATGTAATCGTCGCTATTGCGATACCAACTAATAGGAATAACGAGCCAACGATAACAGCAGATCCCACTTGTTCTCCCGTTGGTTTGACATTGACTGGTGGGGTCTTTTTGTTCGCAAGGACATACACTGAGAAGTGATCAACGACAAATGAGACTTTTTCATCATCGACTTCAACATTCTTCACTTGCGTTAGTTTTGTTCCGTCGTCATAGAAAACCATCAAGCCTTCTTTAACAAGTGGCTTTTCATATGGAATCTCTACTTTTACTTTCCCTTCGATCATGTATTTCACATTGTTCTTCAGGAAGAAAATATCGTAAACTTTCGCTGATGCTAGTTCGCTATACCGCTCATTCGTCTCCAGTTCAACCTTTTGAGGTTCAACGACAAGGCGTACATCTTCCGGCAAAACAGTGGGCAATCCTGAGACCCTGATACCCGATTCTTTTTCGCTTAGCACTACATAGTCAGTTTCAGGAGCCACAGTGGTCGTGGGAATCTCAGTTTCAGATGTCGCAGGAGTTGTAACTGGTTCGGTCGGTAGCTTACTCCAGGCAAAATGAACATTCATTAAAGGCGAGCCAACTTCCAGATTTCCTGCAAATCCTGTTTGATAAACATATTGAAGCGGGACAACTCTTGCATCCTTCGCTATCCGCACAATGCCATTTTCAAAACGATAACCCTCAGGCAGTTTTGACCCGTCCGAGCACAAAATATCAGTAATAAGGTCAGATTTGACATTAGGAAGTGCTCCGAGGTTGAGTTCAAAATATCCATCGGCCATTTTTGCTTCTAAAGTATCTATTCTTTGATTCCCACATAGTAACGTCTCTAGATTTTTATTTCCACTGGTATCAAGCGCCGTTAATTTGTTTTTATAACAACCCAGCAGATCTAAGTTGGTTAATTTTTTTATATCTAGTGTTGTCAGCAAATTGTCACCGCAAAGGAGGTACCGAAGATTAGGTGCGGACGAAAGATCGAGAGTCGTAAGCTTATTGGTAGAACAGGAAAGATACTCTAATTTTTTTAACCCGCTAATATCTAAAGTAGCCAGTTTCTTCTCATGGCAGAAAAGGATCGTTAAATCAGGTACAGGTGTTAGATCTAACTCTTTAAGTTGCGCGCTATTGCAATATAGTGACTCTAGTTTTGACAGATTCTTTAAATCAATCGCCGTAATTGCATTCTCACTGAAATCAAGAGAATTTAAGTTGGGCACGCCCGAAAGATCAAGTGTCGTCAGTTTATTGTCAGAACAAGAAAGAGCTGTCAAATTAGGTACAAATGTTAGATCTAATGTAAGCGTCTTTTAAACCACGTCTTGACATTGTCAGAAAAGGTTTGTTTTTATC
>CAZBOM010000122.1:0-3576 GCA_964493375.1 uncultured Mageeibacillus sp.
TGTCTTTGGTTTCGTCGCCGGTGGTTTCGAGGTTGTTGCAGACGAACTCTGACTCGTAGAACTTGGCTCCTCTGATGGTTTTGATGTTATTGAAGTCGGCGCCGATGTCGATGGTTCTGTGGTCTTCGTTTCTGATGTTGCCGAGGAAGTCGACTCGTTGGAAGTGCTCGGAGATGACGCCGTCGTGTTGGTCGAGTTGAGCGGCTCGGCCGAAGTGCTCGGTGTTGTGGTGTTTGAGTGCTCTGCCGGTACGGTTGAATGCGTCGTTTGATCGTCTTTTGGCTCTATATCGCTCGAGTCTGATTCTGTTTCATACGGAGTTTTATGAGAAAATAGCAGACTCGTTCCCGTTACAAGAATTCCAAAGCAAAGGGCGAGGACAATGAATAGTGATATGATACGTTTCACGCGATTGTGCTTCACGATTTATTCTCCATTTTATTATAAAAAATTTCGTTCATTATTTTTTATGATCATATCACTTTCAAAAATTTATTTCTCTTTAATTTTTCCCAGATTGAAGGCTTCAATCAAATCTCGAAGTTCTTCTATTTTCGCTGAGATTTCTTTGCCGAAATCAGTGTGTTTTTCTTGCAATCGATGCTTCATCGGTTGGACAATAAAAACATTGGGCGTATAACTACCCATGTCACTTTCGATCATCTCAAAATCGTGGTGTTCCGCCAGCGCGAGATGGTGAGAATTAAAGATCAAGGTGTAACCGTTAATCCCCGTCTTGCGTTGATACGCTTTCGCAAGCCCACCGTCGATGACGAAGAGTTTGCCATTCGCCTTGATCGGGCGCTCACCGTCTTTCGTTTTGACGGGGACATGACCGTTGATAATGCGTGACGTCTCGGGATCTAATCCGAAGTTTTCGAGAATCATTTTGCATGTGTCTTCATGGACGGAGAATTCGTAATAGGGGTTGTACTCTTCGCGGCGCAGTAGCGCGTCATCGACAAAGAAGTTCTCGAATGTCGACATTTGGCTTTTACCGAATAATGGCGAGAGCGATCCACACCATAGATACAACATGTAGTCGCGCGCGCGTTTGCGCTCCGGTGAATGTTCAGGTTGAAAGTAGGCGTCGTGAATGACGACATTGAGCTCGTCGAAGAGTTCGCGCCCGTAATAGTGGCGTCCTGTCACGGGAACAGGTTGGAATGAGCCGTCTTCTTTCAGGGGGACACAACCGTGGAAGAGAAGATTCTTGTTGACACTTCGGTAGGTCGATCCATTCGCGTGCAAGAAGCGGATGTGGCGGTGCAAGGGTTCGCTATTTTTGAATGACGCTTCGAGACTATGGACGAGATCTTCCTCTTCTTCAGAAAGACGGAGGGGATCCTCGGGATCGATTGTCGGGAAATTCGTGTCAAGCAACGGATATTCAATACCATTGTGGATGAAGACGCCTCGCTCGTAGTTAATGTGCTTTAAGACATTGCGATGATCGAGTTTCCATCTCGGATATTGTTCGATTAATTGGCCTTCCAACTTGAACTGGATAATTGAAATTGCTTTGTGCATTTTTGCCGCTTGTTTGTCGTCGATAAAACCGAACTCGGAGACATCGTAACGATGCGTCTTAAAGCGCTCACAAGGATCCTCTGCGTACACATTCGCCGCGAATGTGGAGAGCGGTCGGAGATTGATGCCGTAGCCCTCTTCCATGAAGTCGAAAGAGTTGTATCCGATGCCTATGCGGATGACATGAGCGATACAGGCGACGTTGCCTGCCGCGGCGCCCATCCAGACGATATCGTGATTGCCCCATTGGATATCGACGCTCGGGAAGTCCATGAGCTCTTCCATAATGCGGTGAGGCCCCGGACCGCGATCGTAGATATCACCGATAATGTGCAGTGTGTTGACAGAGATATTCTGAATCATTTCACAGAGCGCCCCGATGAAGGCAAAGGCGGTGTCTTCCTCAATGATGAAACGGATGATGCTGTTGAGATAATTTTTCTTATTCTCTTCGTATGAGGAAAAGAGCAACTCCGTGATGATGTCCTCGAACTCTTCGGGGATTTTCGATGAAATCGTGCTCCACGAATATTTGACGCTGATATATTTGCTCAAACTGACAAGTCGGTAAATCGTAATCGCGAGCCAATCGTTCGTGATGCGCCCGGAGTCTTTGAGAATAGACAACACGCGTTTCGGATCATAGACGAGATTGGCCAGCTGGTTCTGCGCTTCTTGTGTCAGTTCATACTCGTAAAGCTCAGAAATCTTCTTGCGGATATTTCCTGAAGCGCTTCGCAACAGGTGGATAAAGCCGGTGTCTTCTCCGTGTATGTCACTGAAAAAGTACTCCGTCCCCTTTGGAAGTTCATTGACAGCCCTGAGATGAATAATCTCCGCTCGCGCCGTTGTCGCGTTTGGAAACTGTTTGGCCAATAAATTTAAATATTTTAAGTCGTTCATGAGAATCTCCTTTTTCCCATTATAAGCTGAATGACAGGGGGGAAACGTGTTTTGTCTCGTGATATATTTAGAAAGATGTAAAAAAAGATGTTAAATAAAAGGAAATCACCAACGTGAAACTCATTTTAGCCAGTCAGTCACCTCGAAGGCACGACCTGTTATCCATGATGGGCTTCCCTTTTGAGGTAGCGCCGTCGACATGTGATGAAGAACAAGTCCTGCGTCAATTGCAACGCGATGTCCCCGATCTCGATGAGCGTCGTTTAGTTGAGAAATTGGCGCTCGCCAAAGGCATGGCATCACTCCAAGAACACCCCGATTGTCTCATATTAGCGGCTGATACGATCGTCACACTCGACGGTGTTGTTTACGGAAAGCCACATGACAAAGATGACGCGAGGAGAATGCTCCGTGCGCTTTCCGGCAGGACGCATGTCGTCGATACGGGGGTGGCTATCTTAACGGATTCGTTCACCGATGTGTTTTCGAGTGTTTCTCATGTCACGTTTCAACCGCTATCGCCCGTCATTGAGGCGCTCATCGATCGCTATGTCGAAACAGGGCTCCCTCTCGACAAAGCGGGAGCTTACGGGATTCAAGAGCTCGGCGGTCTTTTAATTGCGCGCATTGAAGGTGATTTTTTCTCTGTCATGGGATTACCTGTTTCCGAAGTATATAAACGCCTCTCTGCGTTTGAGATTGAGTGATGCGGCTCGATGTTTCGTGTTTGAGATCGACAGGCGTTGCCTTTGATGCTTGAGACTAAATGACGAGTTAAATTTTTGATAAATATTCTTTCTCGATGATTAATGCTCGACTTGAGTTTGAAATTGAGTGATATAATCCAAAGTTCGGGCGAAAATGATAAGTGCCCTTTTTCTTAGCGAGGAGATATTCTTTCCTCGATGTTTCATCGTCGAGACTCGAGGCTTTACAAGAAATAAATAGATAAAGTGACAAAAACAAATAACCACTCAAATAAACTGACCCTCGGCGACGTTCTCTGGAATCGTAAGCGCGGATTCATCATCTATGTCATCGCGGCTTTTTTGCCGATACTTCAGCAGCTGATTCAGCAATTTATTCTAAGCTATTCGTTCGGTATTATTGACGCGAAAACAAGAAAAGATGTGATCGTGAAGA
>CAZBOM010000122.1:3586-4992 GCA_964493375.1 uncultured Mageeibacillus sp.
TCGCTGTCCTTTTCGTTGGCTTAGTCATCCCTGCCATTTTTCATTATGTCTCGCGTCGTATGCGTATCGGATTCATGCGCGATATTTTGCTCGATATTCGAAAGCTCAGTTTTCGTCGCATCATGGCGCTTCCCGTGCGGATTTTCTCTCGGCAATCGCGAGACGTCTATCTCTCTAATCTCGTCAACGACATCAATATCATCGAAAACGATTTTTTCCTGTCATTTTTAAATGTCATCTTTAACAGTGGCGTCGCCTTTTTCGGGTTGATCATCCTCTTTTTTATCGACTGGAAGTTTGCGATGGTCGTCTTTGTTTTGACGCTTGTGGTCGGTCTGCTCGGCAAATTATTTGAGGGACGGCTTGTCAAGCTCAAAGCGAGGGAATCGGAAGCGAATAAAGATTTTTCGCAACAGATGTCAAATGTTTTCAGCGGTTTAGAGATCCTGAAGCTCAATCAGGTGGAAGATCGCTTCCAGAAAAGATCGAATGAGTTTATCGCCGCACTGGAACGAATCAAAATTCGATTTAATATTTTTGACAGTTTCCAAGGGAGTTTCATGGAGACGCTCGGTACTGTCTTTACCGTTTTATCTATCTTCTATGTCGGAATCAGAGTGTCGCAAGGGCAACTTGATCTTGTGAGGGGTATGTTGATCGCTCAGCTAACACAGAATTGCCTGTTCAGCATTGTCCGATTCTTTCCACACCGAAATAAGCTTGCCGCGTCGCGCGGTATTTTTGACAAAATTGTCAACGGAGAAGAGGACGAGAAGGTTGAGCTCATAACGGGTGAAGAAACATTCTCTCTCCATCGCGCACTGGATGTCGAGAATCTCTCGTTCTCACATCACGATAAACGTGTTCTTCGCCATGCCACATTCTCCATCGCACCCGGTGAAAAGGTCTTATTGAAAGGTGCTTCCGGATCAGGAAAAACGACGCTCTTGAATCTATTAGCCGGTGTTTACACCGATTACAACGGATCCATTCGGTACGACGGAACGGAATTGCGTTCCATCTTGCCTGTTTCTCAAAACAGTCAAATGGCAGAGATTTACCAAGATGTTTTCCTGTTTGAAGATACGCTTCGCAACAACATCATGCTTTACAAAGATTACTCTGAAGACGCATTGCTCGACGCTGTCGATAAGGCGGGTTTGACTGAACTCGTCGGTCGTTTGCCGGATGGCCTCGATACCATGTTAGAGGAGAACGGCAAGAATTTGTCAGGCGGGGAGCGCCAGCGCGTGTCGATCGCGCGCGCCGTCATCAAAGGCGCGACGCTCATCCTCGCCGATGAGGCGACATCGAACCTCGATGAATCATTCGGGCGCCATATTGAGCAGACGCTCTTGTCTCTCGATGCCACCGTGATCGCTATTTCGCACCGATACTACGAAGGC
>CAZBOM010000123.1:0-4970 GCA_964493375.1 uncultured Mageeibacillus sp.
CGCTAATCTCGTCCAAATTTCCATTCCCGGACAGTATGCGGCGGACGAGGCGGAAACAGCCATCAAAGCCGGTCTCAATGTGATGATGTTCTCTGACAACGTTTCAGTTCAAGATGAGTTGCGACTGAAGCAAATGGCTGTCGAAAGAGGCCTTTTGATGATGGGACCCGACTGCGGAACGGCGATTATCAATGGCGTACCTCTCTGTTTCGCGAACGTTGTGTCGAGAGGAAAGATCGGTGTTGTCGGCGCTTCAGGCACAGGGACGCAAGAAGTGACGGTTCGCATTGATCAGCTCGGCGAAGGTTTGTCGCAAGTGATCGGAACAGGCGGTCGAGATCTTCGCGAAGAGATCGGCGGTCTCATGATGATCCAAGGGATTGAAGCCTTGATCCAAGACCCTGAGACAGAGGTCATTTTACTCGTCTCAAAACCACCTCATCCATCTGTCGAAAAGAAGATCTATGAGTTAGTTAAAACGGCCGGCAAACCTGTCGTCATCGACTTTATCGGCGGCGACGCGGAATCGATCCGAGCGGCCGGCGCTACACCGTGCGTGAGCTTAGAAGATGCTTCGCGAAAAGCTGTCGCGCTCCTGCGCGGTGAAAAGGTTGTCGACTTCGATGGTTTTGATGCTCCGGAGGAAGAGATCACTGCCATCGTGCGCGACAGTGTCGCCAAGCTTGCTCCTGATCAGAAGAATCTTCGCGCCTTGTTTACCGGCGGAACGCTGGCCGATGAAGCCATCAAATATTTAGGGGAGCACTATCCGATTTACTCGAACATCCCGCTTACTCCTGATCGCGCTTTGTCGCATTTGAAAGGTGTGGAAGGTCATATTTGTCTCGATTTAGGTGAAGATGAATTCACGCGCGGGAGACCTCATCCGATGATCGACCCGATGACGAGAACAGAATTCTTCAAAACGCATGTCGATGGGACAACAGCGATTGTACTGGTCGATGTTGTCATCGGATATGGATCGCATGAGGATCCTGCAGGTGCCGTTGCGGCATCCGTTAAAGAAGCGAGAGAACTCCTGAAATCCGAAGGCAAGGATTTCGTTGTCGTCGCGTCAGTGACAGGGACGGACAAAGATCCGCAAGATTTGAATAAATCGATTGCAAGCCTAAGAGATGCCGGTGTGATCGTCATGCCATCCAATGCTCAAGCCGTCAGGTTGGTTGATCGCATCATGAAGAGCATGGGCGCGTGAAGAGAGGAGAAAGAGCATGTCAGTTAATGATCTTTTTAAGCAAGAACTAAAAATTATCAACATGGGACTCGAGGCTTTTTATCGCGAATTGCGAAGCCAAGATGTGTCGACGATACATGTCCAATGGAAACCTGCGGCCGGAGGCGACAAGAAAATGGCGTCGCTTCTCGGGAAGCTGAAAGGTCTTTAATCGTTTAAATGCCTGAACAACAAGGAGTTCAGGTTTGAATAAGATAACAAAAATCGTGCTCTTAATCATTTGAGAGACACAGATAGAGAAAGAAGGGATGATATGGCAAATTTTATTGAAGATGCCAACAAGAAAGCACTGGAAATCATACAGAACGCCCAGCCAACTCTCGTTGGTATGGGTGTCGCAAAAGATGTTGTACCGGGGATGCACAAAAAATTGGTCATGCACGCCGGACCGCCTATTACATGGGAAAAAATGTCGGGGCCGCTTCGCGGCGCTGTTATCGGCGGTCTGATTTATGAAGGTTTGGCGAGCACACCTGAGGAAGCGGAAGCTCTTGCGTCTTCAGGCGAGATTGAGTTCGATCCATGTCATCATCACCAAGCTGTCGGACCGATGGCCGGTGTTGTGACGGCTTCAATGCCTGTATTCATTATTGAGAATAAGTCGGAAGGCAATTTTGCCTACTGCACGATGAATGAAGGTCTCGGAAGTGTCCTCCGTTTCGGTGCTTACAACGAGAATGTCATTAAGCACTTAAAGTGGATGGAGACAACCCTTTATCCCATCATGAAACAGGCCATTGAGATTCACGGGCCGATCGACCTCAAGAGTATGATCGCGCAAGCCGCGCAGATGGGCGATGAAGTTCACAATCGTAATAAAGCGGCGACTTCCCTGTTTATTCGCGAAATGGCCTCCAGCATCGTGAAGACCGATGCGTCGAAAGAAGATCAAGAAGCCGTCTTTGATTTCTTGAATTCAAATGACCACTTCTTCCTGAACCTCTCGATGCCCGCCTCGAAATCTGCGATGGAACCGGTTGGGAAGATTAAGCACTCGACGGTAGTTTACACGATGTGCCGCAATGGTACGGAGTTTGGAATCAGAGTCGCGGCGCTTGGAGATCGTTGGTTTACAGCCCCGGCGGAGATTATCGACGGACTCTATTTCCCGGGATACGGCATGGAAGACGCCAACCCCGATATTGGTGACTCGTGTATTACCGAGACGTATGGTATCGGTGGATTCGCGATGGCAACAGCCCCCGCGATCGTGCAATTTGTTGGCGGAACACCACAAGACGCCGTCAACTACACGACGAGCATGTACGAAATTACGCTTGAAGAGAGCGTGAGCTATAAGATGCCGGTGATGAACTTCCGCGGAACACCGACAGGAATTGATATTCGCCTTGTCGTTGAAACGCAGATTCGCCCTGTGATCAATACAGGTATCGCAAGCAAGCATGCCGGTGTCGGTCAAGTCGGCGCAGGCGTCGTTAACCCTCCGATGAAGTGCTTCACTGACGCGCTTGAGGCTTACGTTGAGTTGCTCGAGAGCGAAGGCATGTTAGGCTAAAAGTGAAGTGATTCGCGAAAGCCAGAGGATGAAACGTCCGGCAAAATACTGGGCGCTGAAAATAAAGGATTGAAAAACCTAAAGAAAAGAATGAGAGGAATTATTCATGTTATTACAGAACTGGGACAAAGTTAAAGTTTACGATTTAACACAAAACACAAGCCATATGACGCCGCCGTGGCCGACATATGAGCCTCTGAACGTCAAATACTTCAAGCGTTTGTCGCCCAATGGCGCGAACGGTATGATCATCACGACATCAAACCACGTCGGTACGCACCTTGATGGACCGCAGCATTTTGATACAGGTGGACGCGACATCGCCTCACTCGAGATGGACAAGCTCGTCGGCCCCGGCGTCATTGTCGATATCTCTGATATTACGGAAGACTGGTCAATCTATACACCGCAAGATCTCATGGATCGCGCGGACATCAGAAAAGGCGACATCGTCTTCATCAACACGGGCTATCACAAATACGCCTTTGACGGTGAGCAACCGGATGAGCGTCGCTATATGCTCCGCCACCCCGGACCGTCTGTCGATTTCGCCGATTGGATGAAAGAGATGGAGCTCAAGTACATCGCCGTTGACGCCGGCTCAGCCGACCACCCGATGAACACGAAGATCCGCGACTGGGAACCTCGCGAAGCCGAGAACTGCGACGCCTATATGAGAGAGAGATACGGCAAAGGACTCGATGAAATCTATAAGTGGCCGAACACCTATCAAGCCATGCACATCTGGGTCTTCCCGAAACCTTGGGAGATTATCCACGTCGAGAACCTCGGTGGCGAGATCGATATCGTGCCGAAGAATAAACGCATGATCCTCGGAACGTTCCCGTGGAAATTCCAATACGGTGAGTCCGCTTTCTGCCGCTGCGTCGCGTTCGACAATGTTGAGTAAGCGCTTTGATCAATTAATTAGGAATTAGTAGAGACGATCGAATGCTTTGCTACGGAGATTGTTTTTCAATCGTGCGAAATGCATGAAAGCGTTTGTCCGGCAAAGATGAGTCTAAACCACAATAGCACTTAAGTAGACGTTTCCTTTCTACCTTGGGAAGCCCCGCACTCATTCGAAGGTGCGGGGTTTCTCATTGGCAGAATTAAGTTACCCGGTGCCTACCGATGAACATGTTGTTGCATGGTTCTCTGTTGAAAGAAAATGGTTCGAGCCTTTCCAAAAAACATCATGATCGACCCTGTGGGTATTTCTCAGAAAAAACAATCCCGGCGCTGAGGCCGGGATTGTGACTATCAAGATTGATAGTGAGTATTGAGGTTTAGCACTTACGCTTAGGCTTCTTCAACTTCTTTCTCAGCATCTTCCATGGAGAACTCATAGTCTTTGCCGGGGAGTATCGCGTTCATGATGATACCAACGAGCGCGGCGATAGCCAATCCTGAAAGGTTGATGTTCGCGCTGCCAATGCTGAAGCTCAATCCACCCACGGCGTTGAAGCCGAGACCGGTGACGAGAATCAAAGCGGCGACAATCAAGTTGCGACTCTTTGTCAAGTCAACATTGTTCTCAACCATGTTGCGGACGCCGATCGCGGAAATCATACCGTAGAGGATGAGTGAGACACCGCCGATGACGACACCGGGGATCGAAAGAATGATTCCACCGATATGCGGGAAGAAGCTCGCGATGATCGCGAGAACGGCTGCAATCTGCATCACACGCGGGGCGTAAACTCTTGTCAGAACGAGAACGCCTGTGTTCTCACCGTATGTCGTATTCGCGGGACCACCGAAGATGGAGGCGAAGCTCGTCGCCACACCGTCACCAATCAAAGAGCGGTGAAGTCCGGGAGACGCGATGAAGTTCTTGCCAACGGTCGCGGAAATCGCCGAGATATCGCCGACGTGTTCCATCATTGTGGCCAGTGAAATCGGTACCATCGTAATAATGGCACTCGCGTTGAACTTCATAAAGCTGCTTTTCGCGATAGGTAGCGCAACGACATTGAGTTCTGACAAACCGGAGAAATTGACGACACCAAAGGCCAGAGCCACTAAGTAGCCGACAACAATTCCCAAGAGAATCGGGATGATCTTCAGCATGCCGCGAGCCCAGATGTTGCAGATAATGATTGTAAGAATCGCTGCTAAAGCAATGATCCAGTTGACACCCAAAGGTACCACCGTTTTATCAAGTTTTTCGATGGGGCCCATAATGCTGCCGATCGC
>CAZBOM010000124.1:0-4008 GCA_964493375.1 uncultured Mageeibacillus sp.
CAGCTTTCAATGCTTTGTAAAATTCGCGATGCGGACATCCGGGGCAGAGGACAGGCGGACGCGGAACGGCTGAGGCTTCCACTTTCGCGATTTCAGGTTTTTCACCTGTGAGCGCTTCGCGCAAGATCGTCGGATTCAACTCATACATTGATGGGACGACGTCTTTTCCGATACAATCGATGCCCGCGGCTTTGATTTGTTCTTCGAGGAAGGGATCGAGTTCTTCAACGACATAGAGCGTCTCGACACTTTCAGCGAATTCGCGTATCAAATTCATCGGGAGAGGATAAGTGAAACCTAGTTTCAAGAAGGAAGTATCTTCCGGGAAGACTTCTTTCGCGATCAGCATCGCGCCTCCCGAACTGATGACGCCGACCTTATCGCCACGTCTTTCAATAAAGTTAAAGGGCGATGTCTCCGCGTATTCGGCGAGCCCCTTCAGTTTCTCTTCAAGCTCGACACGATGTACCATCGCGTTCGCAGGTGAGGAGATGTATTTTTTTGTGTCGCGCTTATAAGCGTATGGTTCCAGCTCAAGCGGATCACCTTCCTCCACAATGCTTCTCGAGTGACTGACACGTGTTGTCATGCGGAAAAGTACGGGGATATCGAAACGTTCTGAAATATCGAAAGCTTCACGGATCATGTCAACGCAATCTTGACTATCCGATGGCTCGAACATCGGGATTTTAGCCGCACGCGCGTAGTGGCGATTATCTTGTTCGTTTTGTGACGAATGCATACTCGGATCATCGGCGGAGATGATGACAAACCCGCGTCCGACACCGTTGTAAGCGGCGGTGAAAACAGGATCAGCGGCGACGTTCAATCCGACATGCTTCATAGCGGCGACCGCGCGCACACCGGCCATAGAAGCGCCATACGCTACTTCTGTTGCGACCTTTTCGTTCGGTGCCCACTCATGATAAATACTCTTATATGGGTGGAGATTCTCAAAAATTTCTGTGCTTGGTGTCCCGGGATAAGCGCTCCCGACGCGCACATTCGCTTCATAAAGCCCTCGCGCGACAGCTTCGTTGCCAGACAAAAAATGCTTCATATTGTGCCCTCGTTTCTGCTTCAACGGGCAACGATGCCCGCCTTGCATCTATTCTAACAAGACACGTTATTCAATTGCAATGGAAAATACGTTTATTCAGGTTCTGATGTGACTTCCGCGTCAGGTGATTCATAGTGCACGGCGCACGTGTATTCACGATCGAGCGTGATCCAAAGAATGATGTTTTTGTCATGCGCGGCCATTTTCTTATGAATCAGTTCAAACACTTCTTCATCGGCGAGCTCACATGACTCGTTTCCATGGATATCGAAAGACGCGACTCGCTTCCCATCTTCTGTGTGGAACAAATGAAAGCTGTGAATCTCGAATCCTTCTCCGATAGAGGCTGTGACCGTTTTCAATTGTTCGAGTACTTCTTGATAGGCTTCGTCTTGGATATTCGCGGGATCAGCGTGAATTAACAGTTCGATATCGAGATCACGTTTAATCTTTCGCTCAATTCTGTCGACAATGAGGTGTGCTTCAAGGAAGCTCTCACGGCTGTCAAGATCAATGTGAGCCGTCGCGTGAACACGTCCCGGACCGTAGTCGTGTACGATAAGATCGTGGACACCGAGGATGCGATCATCTGTTTCCAAGATGCGGTTTGTGATCATCTCCGTTAACTCAGCAGGAGGTTTCGAGCCGACAAGCAATGTCGCCATCTCGCGAATAATCTCAACCGCCGACCACGCGATGAGAAAACTGACAAGCAACCCTGTCGGTCCGTCTATGTTTAATCCCCAAATGGCATACGCCGCTGTCGACGCGAGAACGGCACTAGTCGCCCACACATCGGCGAGACTATCTTGTGATGCGGAGAGAAGAACCGTCGAGACGAGTTTTTTTCCACGGCTTCGATAGAAGAAAAACTGGAACAACTTGACGCCAATGGAAACAAAGAGCGCGACAAGTGTCCAGATATCAGTGTCGAGAGGTTGAGGCGTGATAATGCGAAGAATCGATCGATAGCCGAGCTGGAACGCGACGATGAGCATACCGATCGCGATGACCGATGACGCAATATACTCAAATCGTGCATGCCCAAACGGATGCTCTTTGTCAGCCGGTTTTGATGACATTGACAGAGAGATGATAGACACGACAGAGCTAAATGAATCAGACAGATTGTTCCAACCGTCGGCTGAAATCGCAATACTGCCTGAGAGTGCTCCGATGACCAACTTCAGCACCGCCAAGAAGATATTCATGAACAGGCCAATGATAGCCGCTTTCAACCCTTTCTTTTGGCGACTGCGCGAAGGAGAGAGAACGAAATCGCGTCCGCCTTTCTCTTTCACCTGCTGTTCAGTTGGTTGGATGTCCTGCATTCCTTGCTCCCAGAATTGACATTATAACTTACGACCTATCTTATCATGAGACAAGACAAACGAGTTACATGCATGAAAAAGCAAAGGGGTAAGCTAAATGCCAAAGTAAACTGGACAGTGAGCATCGCGGGGCGTCCTGTTTAATCTGGCGTATCAAGGATCCATTCTAATCTGGCATATCAAAGATCCAGTTTAATTTGGCATATCAAAGATCTAGATTAACCTGGAGAAGGGAAAAGAAATGCGGTATCCGATACTGTACTCACCCAACATGATGGAAAGCTTCAAATGTCTCAATCCAGTGATCGCGCCAGGAATCAGTCGCGGGCGGTTCATCGGCCGCAAGCTTAGCGTGCTCATTCAGGCCGGGCCCATAGATGTCTCCACCCAAGAAAGCTCCCTCGTAGGTATATCGAAAGGAAGTAGCAATCGTTTGTAATCCATCGGAGGTCGATTCGTTTCTGTATGTATAGGTAGTGAAACCTGCAGATGGGTCATCCGCGTTGTAACTAATTCCAGCTGAAAGTTGACTGTCACCGATCCTAAGATCTACGCCCGTATGCCACCCATAAATATCAAAGTAATTGATCTCATATCGGCGTGGGTTCTCCGCATCGAGTTCAGGCCAATCTTTCTCAATTGAGTATCGTGTTCCATTGCCATAAAAATTTCTAACGATTGATTCATCATCTGCATGCTCATGCGAGAAAAAAAGTGAGTAGGTATGCAAGCGACTTTGGTCATCGTCTTTAGAATCGTCAATTTCTATTCCGACCCTCCGGCCATCGCGATCAAAAATATCGCGAAGGAGCCTCGTCTGTTCGCTTGATTCCTGAGTCCACTCACCAAATGTACATTCGTCAAGACGAATGAATTTATCGAGTGATTCAGCTTCTGCTTCCGCACGTAACTGTTCACCCAATGACAAAGATGGTTCTATAGGCGGATCAGTTTCAGGCGGAACCGGTGTAGTCGCGTCCGTGCTCTCGGCCGGAATCGTATCGGTTGGTTGAGAGAGGGGTATCGACTCTGTCGTCTTTGTCGACTCGTCTGTGACTAATGGCTTCTCCGTCGACGGTGTCAGCTCTCTTATGCCACAACCGATGACGCTTAGAGCAAGAATTATAAACAGAGCGACAATAGTTAAATATTTTTTTCTTCTTCTGTCCATTTTATCCACCTAACATTCACGCATCATGCATATTAATTAGTTCATCTTATCACGAGTAAACTCATTCGTTGATCTTTGAGCACTTCACTATGTCGAAAGAGAAAATGAGTGCCCGGACAGCCATATCGGAATGCAACCGAATACTCATTTAAGATTTGAAAGGACAAACGAAAAATTTCAATCACCGAGCCATCGTCTGAACGTCATCGACATAAAGCGCCTGAGGATAAATCGTTTGACAGCTTTATTTCTTAAACTTTATGTTTTCAATGATTTTCCAGACTTCTTCATTATCCACATCCGAAAGCTGTGGCGATTTATTTTCTTTCGTCGGTTTTACTTCAACTATCAGGGTTAAATCCTCACGAATGGAAGACGCATTCAATACAACCGCCAGCTTTGACCCTGTGTTACGATCGGTTGAGGCAAATGACTTACCTTTGAGT
>CAZBOM010000124.1:4018-4896 GCA_964493375.1 uncultured Mageeibacillus sp.
CCGTCGATGGTCACATCCTTTATGGTGACATCTTTGTCACCTTCCGCACTCTTTGTGTAATCATTGATTGACGTATCGTAATCCGAAAAACCGGGCAAAACGTATAGATAATACTTTCCGCTGTTGTCCTCGATGAACTGTACGCCATCTTCCTTTTTTTCAGTAGCCGTCTCAGGATAGTAGACGGTGGCAACGGCAAACTCCGCTACCTTGGGCAATCCTTCCGGTGTCTTTGAGCCAGGATCATCGACATTTGTGTCTTTCGGATCTGTTTTCACGCTGTCGGGATCGGTCGGTTTTCCGGATGATCCTCTGCATGCCGTCATCGTGGCAACGCACATCAATACGACCATCAAAACAGCCAACAGTTTTAATCTCTTCATTTTTCTCCTGCTTTCTATAATCGAACCACGCCAATAGGCTTTTCCAGTTCGAGACTTGTTCAGCTTATGCATATAATACCATTCATTTTGAATGTATAAAAAATAAATAGATCCATACCACTGACAAGCTGAATGCCAGCTGAATGCCAAAGTGATACGTCATGGGAATGCTTATTGTTTTTCGTGTGATTAGCTCAACTTGAAGGAGGTGTCAACAGATAATATCTGTTGACACCTCCTTCGCTATGCCTTATTAAGTGTAAATGACATGTCTTTACAAGCCGTTTATGATTCTTCCGATATTTCGAAAATTCCTCCGAAATTGTATGTTGCGAACCACTTCGTGCCATCGCTAAAAGTGAGGATGAAAAATGATGAATTATTTTCCGCTTCGTAAATCGTCACGAGTACACGGCCTTCAGCGGGAAATTGATTTTCGGCGATTAACGCATGCATGTAATCGTAGATGAGTGGCCGAAGACCTGTTGTCTCCAT
>CAZBOM010000125.1:0-4848 GCA_964493375.1 uncultured Mageeibacillus sp.
ACCACAACAACATCGAAGCCAACGACTACACTGACGTCAACTGACAAACCCGAAACAACTTCACAGTCAACAACAATGTCTACAACAACTCCAAAATCAACAACGAGAACAACAACCAAACCGACAGTAAACCCTACGACAAAATCAACAACAAGAAATATCGTCGTACCACCGCCAACCACTACGAAACCTACAACCACTACGACAACAACGACTCAACCACCGGTTAAGCAAAAGCTTTTTGTCCATGTACCTGCGTCTATCACCGGCATTCCGAGAAAAAAAGCAACACTCACTATTAAAGGAGCCGCCGGAAAAACATACAGCATCACGGCTTATTCACCCAAAGGCAATAGGCTTAAAGCACAAGGGCTCGATGACAAACCCGCTGGAAAAGATGGAAAAGTATCTTGGACTTGGATGGTCGGGAGCAACACTCAACCGGGTACCGGCGTGATTGAAATCACTTGTGAAGGAGAATTGAGGACGGTTGAATATGTGGTCGTCGAGAAATAGATTTTTCTTTTAGATGTTTGGGAGATGAAAGCCAAAATCCCGGTTTTACTAGATGTCGGCCTGAAACGCATTGAGCGTGACACTCTCATGCGTATTCGTATAAAATGATACCGATTGATTCCTAAATTGACATAGAATATGGAGGTCGACTCGCAGCGAGAGTTGTTGAAGCGTCTACCCCATAAGACTTATTCTTTAAAGTCAACGAATAGATCGGAGTTCCTGTCATGAGCGAACGTACTGTCTTTGAAAGAAGAGATAAAGTGAATTATTACCTTGATCTCGCGGAGGTCGTTGGTGAACGGGCGACCTGTATTCGCCGCCATTTTGGAGCGGTGATCGTCAAGGACGACGAAGTCATCTCAACAGGTTACGTTGGAGCGCCACGTGGACGCGCCAATTGTAATGAACTCGGATATTGTATGCGTGAAAAATTAAAAGTCCCCCGTGGTGAGCGTTATGAGCTGTGTCGAAGTGTCCACGCCGAAGCGAATGCGATCATCAGCGCCTCAAGAAGTGAATTGCTTGGAAGCACACTGTATCTGGTCGGAAAAGAAGCTCGGACCGGTGAGTATGTCGAGAAAGCGATGCCTTGTTCGATGTGTAAGCGCTTGATCATCAATGCCGGCATTAAAGAGGTCTATGTCCGCGACACAAAAGATGACTACCGTGTCGTCGATGTCAATGAATGGATCGAAAACGACGAATCGCTCGAAGGCGTATTTGGTTACTAGTCGTTCGAATTTCTTTCACATACAATCCTCTCTCGTCGTGTGTCTGGCGGATTCCTATCCGCCATTCCAGTTACCGGTGACAAATAACAGCAATAGATGGTCGTAACACAAATCACCAAATACGCATTTCTCTGTAAAATCGCACCGCGATTTTTATTTGAATAAAACTCGTATTTGTAACGATATCAGAATCCATATTTTCACAATTTGCAAGTTACTTAAAATTGTTTATGCAAATTTCAATCCTTCTTACATGCCGTTTACTTGTCATACTTAGCATTCAAAAGCTATTCTAGTTATTAATGAAAATGTTACTACGCAGCCTTTTTTAATCTAGATATCAGTGCCACAATTCGAAATATCGACAAAGTAGGGATCTATTTAAAATTACTTAAATATATTTATATAGTTTTCATTTGTCTCGAATTGGAATGACACGCCTACATTACTCTAAATAACTATATTTGCAATGAAACTCCTACACTTAGACCAAAATCTATCACCTGCAGGTACACCTCTATCTCAAAAGTATGTTGGATAAATTCATAACATCAAATCATGACTTAAATTACCCACATTATGCAATGCTATTCATTCAATTAAATGATTGCATAAATTAACTCATTTTATTAACGTATACTTGCAAATTATAATTTATTAAGACAACATGTCCAAGATGTTGCTATAATTCACTCAGAGAATTTATTCTTTGAATTTTTTATATTTAGAAAGTCTTTTTGACATTAGATCAAAAGGGAGGTGCAACATGAATAAGCGATATTTATTCAAGACTTGGGCTATTATCATTGCCCTAGCTATATTATTTATGGGAATCGGCCAATCCTTAGCGTATGGCCATGAAGAAGCGATGGAATTAATACCTCCATCAAGCATAACGATTGAAGAAGAAAAGGATCAGGATATTCCTACTCAGGATCTTTCTGAATCACAGGATAGAGATGTACCTAATACTGAAGATAATAAACAAAGTGACAAACAAAATGCACCCGATAAGCCTGCAGGGATGATCGGAGAATACAATCCGGATAAATTGTCTGAATTCGACGACAGACCCGTAAAAGTCCCGATTCAAACCAATGTGCGCCCCGAAGTGAACTTCCCTTCCATCAAGAGAACTCCCGGGGTAGCTTTGTTCGCTAACGGCACAAATCAGATCGGGGTAAACCATCCGACGAATCCCGGCGATGTCATGTTATTTAAAGAGGCACATGAAATCCCCGGAAAAGTAAACACGTGGGAAATCATTCTTCGCATTGAAGCGAAGGATCTCATGAAAACATCTGACATCGTTCTAGTCATCGACCGTTCAGGAAGCATGAGCGGGCAAAAAATTGCAAATGCTAAAACAGCCGCTAAAGAATTTGTCAATCAGCTAATCCCGGTTTCCGGACAGGGATTAACACGTATCGCGGTAGTTTCATTTGCCGCAGATGTGACTCTACATCAAGGCTTAACAACGAATAAGTCACAGCTGTTGAATGCCATAGATAGTTTAACAGAAGGCGGCGGCACACTCACTCAAGGAGGTATGCGCCAAGGACAAGCTCTTTTGGTAGGTTCAACAGCCGATTTAAAAAACATTGTTTTACTTTCCGACGGTCAACCGACCTACTCATATGAAATTCCTAATCAAACGGTGAGACAAAACGGTTCATATCCGCAAGGTGGCAATTACTACACAGGTAAAGGATATGCCAGAAGCGACTACAACAACACTCGGGTTGGTAATGCTACAAACATGACTTTTAGAATCGGTAACACAAATTACTACTACCACCATGGAAATAGCGCGATTGCCGAATCCGGTTATGTCAAAGCGGCCGGTCATGTCGTTTGGACTATTGCTTTAGAAGCAGGCCCATCAGGAACACCCGTTCTCAACGAAATGGCGAGCCCCGGGAAATCATACAACGCCACAGCTTCTGAGTTAGAGCAAATATTCTCAGAAATTGCAGGAAGCATCGCCTCCGCCGCGCAAAACGCTAGTGTTAACGATCCAATGGGACAGGGATTCCAGATTCCTGCCGCCAATGTATCTAGCATTGAAGTCAGCCAAGGCTCAGCCACTTACAACCAAACAAACAAAAGAATAAATTGGAATGTAGGCACACTGACGACCCCGATCGCGCCGGGCAGTGACATCAAGTATGCCCAACTAAAGTACACGATTGAAATCAATGATGACATCTTAGATGAAACACCGGACGCAGCGGGAGAATACCCGACGAACGGTGAAACAACGATTACATACAAAGACGCAGATGGGCAAACTCGTTCCGGGAGCTTTACATCCCCGAGAGTCAACCCCGTACTTTATAAGTTGGTTAAAGTAGTACTAGATTCGAATGGAAATGATATTACATCATCTGTTGACGCTTCATCGGGAGGAAGAACTTTTACAGCAACTGTGACCGACCCGGGCGCTGACGGAATCAACACGGTCAGAACGTATCAGCTAAATACGATGACACATGCCGGAACGAAATTAATGACCGATCTTCGGATCGCGAGCACTTACACTTTTGTAGAAACAGGAACATCGCATGGCAGTTTGAACGATTATGACATCACATATTTCGTAAATGGCTCTCAAGTGACTGATCCAAAATTTGATGTTATCGACAGCAACACTGATGATGTTGAGGTTAAGATCGTAAACAAAGAAAAAACCGGCAAGCTGACCATCACAAAAGTGTTAGATCAATCGCCTGTAACAACTTCAAGAAACATAATGTTAAATGGTTCAGTCTCGTTTGAATTTACCGTCACATATCCTAATGGATATGTGGAAACCTTTGTTTTACCGGATGACGACGGGAACTGGACAAAAGTATTAAACCAACTCCCCTTCGGCGACTATATCGTGACTGAAACGACGACTGGATGGCAAACATCAATGTCCGTCGACGGAGTTGTTACGAACGGCTCATCTGTCACCGTCCCCATATCCATAGCAAATAGAGAGAGAACGGTCATCGTAACAAACAAGCAAACGCAAAATATGTCTTTGACAGCGAATAAGATCTGGGTAGGTGGACCAACTCCGCCCCCTGCCATCTGGTTCCAACTACATCGTCAAAACATGGATGGGACAACACTCGCCATTGGAATGCCACGTGCCGTCCCGGCAGATAATGAAGTCATTTGGAAGCAAACTGACTCAGATGTAAATTCTTCTGATTTTGTTAAATACGATAATAAAGGGAATGAGTATACTTACTTTGTTAAAGAAGTAGACGCAAACGGTCACGATTTCACGCCTGAAGGCTACGAGAAACTGGAAAAAGATCTAACCGTTACCAACACATATATTAAGAAAACAAATTTGCCAGTCCAGAAAGTATGGAGTGACCATAACGATCAGGATGGTATCCGCCCGGCAGATGTGATCATTAAGCTTTTCGCGGACGGTCTTGATACGGGCAAGACGTTGATCTTAAACGCCGGTAATAGTTGGACCGGTTCCTTCAATGAGCTTGAAGAATACAAGAACGGCAATAAGATTAATTACACTGTTGTTGAAGATCCCGTTCCCCCGGGTTATAGCGTGATTATCACGGGAGATATGGAGAAAGGA
>CAZBOM010000126.1:0-429 GCA_964493375.1 uncultured Mageeibacillus sp.
TCTACAAATATTTTCTCAAAGAAATGACATCGCAGCACTTCTAACGGACACGGTGTCATCTTTGTACCTTGTTTATCCTATCCCTCGTAGCGAAGCGCTTCAACTGGCATCATATTCGCCGCTTTGTAAGCCGGATATATCCCAAAAATCACGCCGATCGCCACGGAGAACGCGACGGCAATCCCGACGACACCGAATGATAACGAGAAAGAAAGCAAGCCGCCCGCGACAATGGTCGCCACACGCAAAATCGCAAAAGACAACCCAATCCCGATGAGACATCCCCATAAGCTGACGACGAGAGCTTCCACGAGGAACTGGAACAAGATACTGCCTTTCGCGGCGCCAATGGCTTTTCGAATACCGATCTCCTTCGTCCTCTCGGTGACCGATACGAGCATGATATTCATGATTCCTATCCCTCCGACG